>NZ_JBEXCS010000010.1:0-162981 GCF_040605395.1 Streptomyces sp. NPDC005648
TTCGTCGAGGAGGAGCAGACGGGGGTTGGTGGCGAGGGCCCGGGCCAGGGCCACGCGCTGGGCCTGGCCGCCGGAGAGGCGGCGGGGCTTGGCGGGGGCGTGGTCGAACTCACTGTGGGTGTGCGGGCGGTTACGGAGCCGCCGCGTCGATCGCCTTCACGATCCGCTTGTCCGAGATCGGGTACGCCGTCCCCAGGGCGTGGGCGAAGTAGCTGACCCGCAGCTCCTCCAGCATCCAGCGGATGTCCAGGACCGAGGAGGGCACCGGGCGGCCCTGGGGCAGCTGCTCCAGGAGCCACGCGTACTCGTCCCGCATCTCGTGGACCTTCTCCATACGGGTCGTGTCCCGCTGGACGTTCGTCGGCATCTGCTGGAGCCGGCGGTCCGCCGCGACCAGATAGCGCATCAGGTCGGGCAGCCGGCGCAGCCCCGTCTCCGTGACGAAGCCCGGCTTCACAAGGGCGTCCAGCTGCTTGCGCACGTCCTGGAGGTTGGGGAGCAGGGCAGGGCTCCGTACGGCCTTCAGACGGCGCTCACAGGCCTGCCAGGCGGCGAGGACCTGCTGTACCTGGCCGACCGTGCGGACCGTCGTGTCGACGATCTCCGCGCGCACCTTGTCGTACAGCTTGCGATACGACTCCTCGTCCCACGCCGGCCCGCCGAAGTCCCCGATCAGCTTGTCCGCCGCCGCCATCGCGCAGTCGTCGAACAGCGCCTGGACCGAGCCGTGCGGATTCGCGGACAGCGCCAGCTTCTGGGCGTTCGTCAGGTGATCGCTCGCGAACTTGGCGGGGTTCACGGGGATGTTGCGCAGGACGAGCCGCCGGGTGCCCTTCCACATCGCCTCCGCCTGCTCCGCCTCGGTGTCGAAGAGGCGTACGGAGACCGTGTCGCCTTCGTCCACCAGCGCCGGATACGCCTTCACCGGCTGGCCGGCCCGGCGGGTCTCGAAGACACGGGTCAGCGAGCCGATCGTCCAGTCGGTGAGCCCCTTGCGCTCCAGGGACTCGCCGCCCTCGCGCGAGGCGGTGGCCGCGGCGGCCTGGGACAGGGCCTGGCGGGCCTTGGGCCTCAGACGCAGCTTCAGCGCCTCGAGGTCCTTGTCCTCCGCCAGCTTGCGCCGCCGTTCGTCGACGACGCGGAAGGTGATGCGGAGGTGGTCGGGCACCCGGGACCAGTCGAAGTCGTCGGCGGTGAAGGGGACTCCGACCATCCGCTTCAGCTCGCGCGCCATGGTCACCGTCAACGGCTCCTGCAACGGCACGGCCGCGGCGAGGAACCGCTGCGCGAAGTTCGGCGCCGGCACGTAGTTGCGCCGGATGGGCTTCGGCAACGACCGGATCAGCTCCGTGACCAGCTCCTCCCTGAGCCCCGGGATCTGCCAGTCGAAGGCCTCGTCCGTCACCTGGTTGAGCACCTGCAGCGGGATGTGGACGGTCACACCGTCGGCGTCCGCGCCCGGCTCGAACTGGTAGGTGACACGGAACTTCAGCGGCCCCTGCCGCCAGGAGTCCGGGTAGTCGGCCTTGGTGACCGCCTCCGCCGACTCCCGGATGAGCATCTCCCGCTCGAAGTCCAGGAACTCCGGCTCCTCGTGCCGCTTCCGCTTCCACCAGGAGTCGAAGTGGGCGCCGGACACGACGTGTTCGGGCACCCGGGCGTCGTAGAAGTCGAAGAGCGTCTCGTCGTCGACGACGATGTCCCGGCGCCGGGCCCGGTGTTCGAGCTCCTCGACCTCGCTCAGCAGCCTGCGGTTGTCGGCGAAGAACTTGTGGTGGGTGCGCCAGTCGCCCTCGACGAGCGCGTTGCGGATGAACAGCTCGCGGGAGGCCTCCGGGTCGATACGGCCGTAGTTGACCTTCCGGTCGGCGACGATCGGGACGCCGTAGAGCGTGACCTTCTCGTACGCCATCACGGCCGCCTGGTCCTTCTCCCAGTGCGGTTCGCTGTACGTCCGCTTGAGCAGGTGCCCGGCGAGCGGTTCGACCCACTCGGGCTCGATCCGCGCGTTCACCCGCGCCCAGAGACGACTCGTCTCCACCAGCTCCGCCGACAACACGAACCGGGGCGGCTTCCTGAAGAGCGCCGAGCCCGGGAAGATCGCGAACTTGGCGTTCCGCGCGCCGAGATACTCGTTCTTCGCGCCGTCCTTCACGTCCTTCATGCCGATGTGCGAGAGCAGACCGGCGAGGAGGGAGACATGGACGCGGTCGCCGGGGGCGTCGTCCTCGTTGAGGTGGATGCCCATCTGCTTGGCGACGGTGCGCAACTGGGAGTAGATGTCCTGCCATTCGCGAATGCGCAGGAAATTGAGGTACTCCTGCTTGCACATCCGGCGGAAGGAGCTCGAACCCCGCTCCGCCTGCTGCTCGCGGATGTAGCGCCACAGGTTGAGGTAGGCGAGGAAGTCGCTGGTCTCGTCCTTGAAGCGGGCGTGCTGCTGGTCGGCCTGCGCCTGTTTCTCGGCGGGCCGCTCGCGCGGGTCCTGGATGGAGAGCGCGGCGGCTATCACCATGACCTCGCGCACACAGCCGTTCTTGTCGGCCTCCAGGACCATACGCGCGAGCCGCGGGTCGACGGGCAGCTGCGCGAGCTTGCGCCCGGTCTGCGTCAGCCGCTTGCGTACGTCCTTCTCCGCCGGGTCCAACGCGCCCAGCTCCTGGAGCAGTTGGACGCCGTCACGGATGTTGCGGTGGTCCGGCGGGTCGATGAACGGGAACTTCTCGATGTCGCCCAGACCGGCCGCGGTCATCTGCAGGATGACGGAGGCCAGGTTCGTGCGGAGGATCTCCGCGTCCGTGAACTCCGGGCGGGCGACGAAGTCGTCCTCGGAGTAGAGACGGATGCAGATGCCGTCGGACGTACGGCCGCAGCGGCCCTTGCGCTGGTTGGCGCTGGCCTGGGAGACCGGCTCGATGGGCAGCCGCTGGACCTTGGTCCGATGGCTGTACCGGCTGATCCGCGCGAAGCCGGGGTCGATCACGTACTTGATGCCCGGGACGGTCAGCGAGGTCTCGGCGACATTCGTGGCCAGAACGATCCTGCGCCCCGTGTGCGGCTGGAAGACGCGGTGCTGCTCGGCGTGCGAGAGACGGGCGTAGAGGGGGAGCACCTCGGTGAAGCGGTAGTTCTTCCGCACCAGCGCGTCGGCGGTGTCCCGGATCTCCCGCTCGCCCGAGAGAAAGACCAGGATGTCGCCCTTGCCCTCCCCCTGGAGCTCCTCCACGGCATCGCAGATCGCGGTGATCTGGTCGCGGTCGGCGTCGTCGGAGTCCTCCTCCAGCAGCGGCCGGTAGCGGACCTCCACCGGGTACGTCCGCCCGCTGACCTCCACGATCGGAGCGTCCCCGAAATGCCGGGAGAACCGCTCCGGATCGATGGTCGCCGAGGTGATGACGACCTTCAGATCGGGCCGGCGCGGCAGCAACTGCGCCAGATACCCCAGCAGGAAGTCGATGTTGAGGGACCGCTCATGGGCCTCGTCGATGATGATCGTGTCGTAGGCGCGCAGCTCGCGGTCGGTCTGGATCTCGGCGAGCAGGATGCCGTCCGTCATCAGCTTGACGAAGGTCGCGTCCGGGTTCACCTGGTCGGTGAAGCGGACCTTCCAGCCGACGGCCTCGCCGAGCGGGGTGTCCAGCTCCTCGGCGACGCGCTCGGCGACCGTACGGGCGGCGATCCGACGGGGCTGGGTGTGCCCGATCATGCCGCGCACCCCCCGGCCGAGCTCCATACAGATCTTCGGGATCTGCGTGGTCTTGCCGGAACCGGTCTCACCGGCGACGATCACGACCTGGTGATCGCGGATGGCGTCCGCGATCTGGTCCTTCTTCTGGCTGACGGGCAGTTGCTCGGGATACGACACGGCGGGCACGCGGGCACGCCGCTCGCCCATCCGGGCCTCGGCCTTCGCGACCTCCGCCTCGATCTCGGCCAGGACCGCGGCGCGCGCCTCCGGCTTGCGGATCCTGCGCGCGCCTTCGAGCCTGCGCCCGAGCCGCTGCGCGTCGCGCAGGGACAGCTCGGTCAGGCGAGGAGCGAGAGTGCCGAGGGCCGGGGTGCCGGGAGCCGGAGTGCCGGATGCCTGGGTGCCGGGGGCAGGGTGCGTAGACATACGCGATCCAGGATCTCATCCCCGGGAAATCCGTGGCGAACGAATTGTGCCGGGTGCCTCACGGGGTCCGCTGGGGCGGCGGCGCCGTCGGAGCGACGGGCGGCGCCTGCTGCTGCCGCGCCATACCGTCCCCGAGCGCGATCGACTTCGCCGTGTTGGACACGGCCTTGATCCCCAGATAGGCCGTGGTCATGCTGCTCACCGCGGTGAACGCGGCGCTGAGCACCCCCACGATCACGGACTTGTCCCCGTCCAGCCGCCACACCCCGAAGATCGCGACCCCGGCGATGGCGAGATTGCTGATCACCACGGCCAGCAACCCGTACCTGGCCCGGTCCTTCTCCAGTTCGACGTCTCTGATCGCCTTGGTGTCGTCCCGACTCACGGCCCCCGCCTCCCACCCTGTCCCACCCCTACGCCGACCAGCCAGAACGTAGCGCCACGGACCACCGCTGCCAAGCGGAACCCGAGGTGTGGCCCATACCGTCTCCTCCCCCGGCCGGGTCAGTCCGCCGTGCCGGAGGCGCCGGTGTCGCCGATGCTGAGGGCGGACGCGTCGGTCCGAGCGTGGGAATTCGAGAACGGAGATGCCGATGAGCGGTCGCGCCGGGCTCGTGCGGATCGCGGTCGTCGGTGACTGCCCCGTCTTCCGGCACGGTGTCTCGCAGCTCATCGACACCACTCCCGATCTGCGCCTGGTCGCTGCCGCGCCTTCGGTCGACAAGGCGGACGGCTGCCTGCGCGGTGCGGAGGTGGTGCTGATGGACCTCCAGCAGACCGGGCCGAGCCTGACCGCCGCCGTGACCAAGCTGCGCGAGCGGGGGCATGCCGTGCTCGTCGTGTCGCCCTCCCCGCAGATCGACGCCGTCCAGGTGATCCAGGCGGGCGCGAGCGGCTATCTGAGCCGGCAGGCGGAGGCGGACGAGGTGCTGAGGGCGATCCGGACCGTGGGCTCCGGGCTCAGCTATGTGTCCGCACCGGCCAGTCACCTGGTGAAGCGGTCCCCCGGTTTCACGGAACGGGAGCAGGAGATCCTGCGGCTTCTCGCGAATGGTTCAACGGATCAGGAAATCGCCGTGGAATTGGGAATCAGCAAGCACACCGTCCATTCGCACCTGGACCGCATCGGTGAGAAGGCGGGCTCGCGACGCCGGCCGGACCTCACCCGTATCGCCGTCGAGCAGGGGCTCACCAGCAGCGAATAGAGGCCGTGATGGGTAGTTCTGCCCCGTGGGTGGGGGGTAATCGTTGCCCTTGACCCATACATGCCGAAGCAAGACCTTGGAGGAGACCCGCTTCTCGAACCAAGGAGAAGTCATGCGCAATCGCCTCGCAATCCTCACGGTCGCCGCGGTGCTGCCCCTGGTCGGAACGTCGTCGCTGGCGGTGGCCGCTCAGGCGGGGGCCGCCGACACCCTTGGCCAGGTCACCCTCTCCGGCACGGTCGACGACTGCGACAACGGTTCCTCTCCCACCGTCGTGAAGATCAAGGCAGTCACCTCGGCGGGCGCCATCGAGACCAAGACGGACAATTCGCTGGCCGGATCCAGTAATTCGTACTCGGTCGTCTTCAAGAAGATTCCCAAGACAGGTGCGACAGGCAAGGCGACGGTGACGTGTGAGGACGACACCACCTACAAGCCCGCGCAGTTCACCATCAACGGTGCGCCCACCACCGCCGCGGTGAAGCAGAAGCAGAACCTCGAGCCGCAGTAGTGGACAGACATGAAAGAGCCCCTCTCCGTAGTGATGGAGAGGGGCTCAAGCCCTGGGCAGGGCGGTTGTGGCTGGGGCCGGGGTCGAACCGGCGACCTATCGCTTTTCAGGCGATCGCTCGTACCAACTGAGCTACCCAGCCACGAGATCTCCGAGGAGACCTCAGCGGTCCTGACGGGATTTGAACCCGCGGCCTCCACCTTGACAGGGTGGCGAGCACTCCAAACTGCTCCACAGGACCAAGCTGTGTGGGCGACCACCAGTGTCGCACACGGTCTTGCGTGCCCCCAACGGGATTCGAACCCGTGCTACCGCCTTGAAAGGGCGGCGTCCTAGGCCGCTAGACGATGAGGGCTATCGGCCCGCCTGGGCGCTTCTCAGCGCGTCGGGGACGTGAGAAGCATATGGGATGGCGGGAGGTATCGCCAAAACGGTTTACGGAGCCGACGGCGAGGTCGTCGAGGCCGAGGGGGTGGCTTCCGGTCGCTCGCGGCCGAGCCGCTGGTCGATCACGTCCTTCGGGAGGTGGCGGGTGACCTCGGCCGTCGTCTCGCCGAGGCCCCCGAGCTTGATCGAGTCCCAGGCCTGCAGCCGCCGGGTGTCGCGGTCGAAGTAGAGGATCGAGGCCTCCACGGGGGCCGGGTACCTGTGCTCCAGGGCGCGCAGACCGCTGCCGCCCGTAGAGCCCTCCATGCGCAGCCGGGTGCCCCGCGGAAGGATCTCGTCGCCCTCGTGGTGGAGGTGGCCGCAGAGGACCAGCGGTACCTCGCCGTCGACCTGGCGGGCCGCGGA
Source organism: Streptomyces sp. NPDC005648 (assembly GCF_040605395.1). NCBI lineage: Bacteria > Bacillati > Actinomycetota > Actinomycetes > Kitasatosporales > Streptomycetaceae > Streptomyces > Streptomyces sp. NPDC005648. The sequence goes on from NZ_JBEXCS010000010.1 coordinate 6,623, forward strand.
CGGTTCGTGGACCATGGCCACGTCGACGGGGGTGCCGGCCGCCTTCTGGTCCCTCAGTGCCGAGGCGAGGCGGTCGCCCGCGAGTTCCTCGGACTGGTCCGCGCCCAGCACCTTCGAGCGGTCGGGGGTGAACTGCGGGTCGCCGATGCCGGCGAAGCGCAGTCCGCCGACGGTCTCGGCGCGGCCGTCGTCGAGGACGTGGACGTTCTTCATGCGCTGGAGGTAGCGCTGGGTGACGGGCGAGTCGTGGTTGCCGCGGACCCAGACGTACGGCGCCCCGAGATCGGCGATCGGGTCGAGGAAGCCGTTCTCCGCCGCGGTGCCGTGGTCCATGGTGTCGCCCGTGTCGACGATGACGTTGACCTTGTACTGCTGCACCAGCGAGGCGATGATCTTCCAGCTTGCCGGGTTGAGGTGGATGTCGGAGACGTGCAGCACGCGGAGGGTGGTCGGGTCCGGCTGGTAGGCGGGGAGCGTGGACGTGACGTCGTAGAGCTTGGTCACGTTGGTCACCAGGCGGGCCAACTCCTGCTGGTAGACGTTGAATTCGGTGACGATGTTGCGGGCGTTGCCGACCAGGGAGGGGGCCGAGGAGAGCAGGCCGGAGTACTTCGGCTCCAGGACGGAGTCGGGGTTCCAGGTGGCGTACGCGGATGCTCCGGAGGCCATCAGCAGCGCCAGGGCGGTGCCGCCGGCGGCGAGGGCGTGGCGGGGGCGGCGGTAGACCGCGAGGCCGAGGGCGGTGGCGCCGGCGACGACCGCCACGCAGGAGCGCACGGCGAGGTCGAGGGTGCCGTGCTCGACGTCGTGGGCGACCTCCTCCTGGAGTCCGGAGATGCGCTCGGGGTGGTCGACGAGGGCCTGGGAGCGGACGGGGTCGAGCTGGTCGACGTTGACGTCGAGCCGGACCGGTGCGCGGTGGGTGTCGAACTGGAGCGCGCCGAGCGGGGAGACGTTGATCTTCGTGCCGCCGGAGAGGGACGGGCGCAGGGTCATCGTCGTGTTCATGGGGCCGACGGGTACGCGTACGTTGCCGACGATGAGCAGTCCGAGCCAGGCGCCGAGCAGGACCACGGCCGCCAGGCCGAGCGCCCGGATCCAGGGATGCGGGGGGTGCACCAGCTCCAGGGTCGGCTGGCGGCGGCGGGCGCCGTAGTACCGGGTCAGGGCGCGCGGGGACCTGCGTATGCGGTTCACGAGGGTGGCGGCTACGGCGGGGACGCGGACCATTGGTCCCGTATGCCCAAGTCCGGGCGCGGATATGCGAGCGGGCCCCTGACTCTCGTACGGGCGCTCGGTGGCCGACAATGGGCCTGTGCTGGAGATGACGCGTGAGGAGTTCGAGGAGCTGGTCGCCGAGGCGCTGGACCGGATTCCGCCGGAGTTGACGCGGCTGATGGACAACGTCGCGGTGTTCGTCGAGGACGAACCGCCCGCGGACGATCCCGAGCTGCTCGGGCTCTACGAGGGGACTCCGCTGACGGACCGTGGGGAGTGGTACGCGGGGGTGCTGCCGGACCGCATCACGATCTACCGGCTGCCGACGCTGCGGATGTGCGAGAGCAGGGACGACGTGGTCGCGGAGACCGAGGTGACCGTGGTCCACGAGATCGCCCACCACTTCGGGATCGACGACGCGCGGCTGCACGCCCTCGGGTACGGATAGGGGCCGCGCGTGTCCTCTTGTGGGCGGCGGGAGTTGGGCATGTTGACGTCTCCCTCCGCCTGAGAGGTGGCCCCCCGTGCCCGCCGTGCGCCCCTTGTCCGTACCCCTCCGTCTGGCCGTCACGGTCATGGCCGTCGCCGCGGCCGCCGGCTGTATGAGCGTGGGGGAGGACGGGGGCGGGGGCGGCGCGAAGCCGTCGCACTCGGCGGGGCGGCACGGCGATACGGCGCCCGACGGCGGAACCGCGGTCTCCGGCGGCGGTTTCGGGATGGGGGCGGCCGCCGACGGCAAGCACGGGGGGAAGAAGGGCAAGGGCGAGGCCGCGGGGGCCTCGGCCTCCCCGTCCGCTTCGGTGTCCGCCGGTGCGAGCGCGTCCGCTCCGGCGCAGGGTGGGGCGGGGCAGACGCAGCAGCCCGGCGATCCCTCGCCGACGAAGGCGACGCCGACCGCGACGCACACGGACGCCCCGCCGACGCCGAGCGACCAGCCGACCGCGTCCGCGTCCCAGCCCCCGCCCTCGGCCGAGCCGTCGTCCTCGGCGCACCAGGACGCCGCGGCGCAGCTGGAGGAACGGGAGCCGGCACCGGCGGCGGGGTCGCCGGCCTAGGCGCCTCTGGGGGCGGGAGCGTGATCTGGCCCACCTCCCCCGGGGGTGGGAGTGTGATCTCGCCTACGTCCCCGGGGTCGGGTTTGCCTTCGGGGGTGGGGGGTGCGTATGGTGGTAGATCGTTTGATCCCATTGCCCGGCGCCATTGCAGAGAGCGCCGCGTGGCGCGTTCTCTCCCTTGCCGTGGCTGACCGCATAGAGGCGGTCGTATTGCGAAATCACGGAGTTGACGGGCGCGTGCCGACGAGACTCCGGAAGGTTTCGCTTACGCATGTCCATTTCCAGTACTGATCACGTCGTCGTGCCCGAGAACGACGAGAACAACGACGAGACCAGCACCCCCGAGGTCACCTTCGCGGACCTCGGTCTGCCCGAGGGTGTCGTCCGCAAGCTCACCCAGAACGGCGTGACCACCCCCTTCCCGATCCAGGCCGCGACCATCCCGGACGCCCTGGTCGGCAAGGACATCCTCGGCCGTGGCCGCACCGGCTCCGGCAAGACCCTCTCCTTCGGTCTGCCGACCCTGGCGCGTCTCGCCGGCGGCCGCACCGAGAAGCACAAGCCGCGTGCCGTCATCCTCACGCCGACCCGTGAGCTCGCGATGCAGGTCGCGGACGCTCTCCAGCCCTACGGCGACGTCGTCGGCCTCAAGATGAAGGTCGTCTGCGGCGGTACGTCGATGGGCAACCAGATCTACGCCCTGGAGCGCGGCGTCGACATCCTCGTCGCCACCCCGGGCCGGCTGCGCGACATCATCAACCGCGGCGCCTGCTCCCTGGAGAACGTCGAGGTCGCCGTCCTCGACGAGGCCGACCAGATGTCCGACCTGGGCTTCCTGCCCGAGGTCACCGAGCTGCTCGACCAGGTCCCGGCCGGCGGCCAGCGGATGCTGTTCTCCGCGACCATGGAGAACGAGATCTCCACGCTGGTCAAGCGTTACCTGGTCGACCCGGTCTCGCACGAGGTCGACAGCGCCCAGGGCAACGTCACGACCATGTCCCACCACATCCTGATCGTGAAGCCCAAGGACAAGGCGCCGGTCACCGCGGCCATCGCCTCCCGCAAGGGCCGCACCATCATCTTCGTCCGCACCCAGCTGGGCGCGGACCGCATCGCCGAGCAGCTGCGTGACGCCGGTGTGAAGGCCGACGCGCTGCACGGCGGCATGACCCAGGGCGCCCGTACCCGCACCCTGGCCGACTTCAAGGACGGCTACGTCAACGCGCTCGTCGCCACCGACGTCGCCGCCCGCGGCATCCACGTCGACGGCATCGACCTGGTCCTGAACGTCGACCCCGCCGGCGACCACAAGGACTATCTGCACCGCGCCGGCCGCACCGCCCGCGCGGGCCGCACCGGCACGGTCGTCTCCCTGTCCCTGCCGCACCAGCGCCGCCAGATCTTCCGGCTGATGGAGGACGCGGGCGTCGACGCCGGGCGTCACATCATCAACTCCGGTACGGCCTTCGAGCCCGAGGTCGCCGAGATCACCGGCGCCCGTTCGATGACCGAGGTCCAGTCCGAGTCCGCGGCCAACGCGGCGCAGCAGGCCGAGCGTGAGGTCGCCCAGCTCACCAAGGAGCTGGAGCGGGCCCAGCGCCGCGCGACCGAGCTGCGCGAGGAGGCCGACCGTCTAGTCGCCCGGGTCGCCCGCGAGCGCGGCGAGACCGTGACATTCGAGGGCTCGACGGCGGTTGCCGAGGCGCAGGCCACGGTGGCCGAGGCCGCAGTCGAGGCGGCCGAGGTGTCCGTGCCCGAGCAGCCCGCCGCGCAGGACGTCGAGCGTGCGGAGGCCGCGCCGTCGTACGAGCGCCGTGAGCGCCGTGACAACGACCGTGGCGGTTTCCGCCGTGACGAGCGTCGTGACGACCGCGGTGGCCGTTCCTTCGAGCGTCGTGACGACCGGGGTGGCTTCAACCGGGACCGTGACGACCGTGGTGGGCGTTCGTTCGAGCGTCGTGACAACGACCGTGGCGGTTTCCGTCGCGACGAGCGTCGTGACGACCGTGGTGGCCGTTCCTTCGAGCGTCGTGACGACCGGGGTGGCTTCAACCGGGACCGTGACGACCGTGGCGGCCGTTCGTTCGAGCGTCGTGACAACGACCGTGGTGGCTTCCGTCGCGACGAGCGTCGTGACGACCGTGGTGGCCGTTCCTTCGAGCGTCGTGACGACCGGGGTGGCTTCAACCGGGACCGTGACGACCGTGGCGGCCGTTCGTTCGAGCGTCGTGACAACGACCGTGGCGGCTTCCGTCGCGACGACCGTCCGTCCGGCCGCTCCTTCGAGCGCCGTGACGAGCGTGGCGGGCACCGTGGCAGCGACCGTCCCTTCAACCGCGACCGCCGCGACGACCGCCCGGGCTTCCGCTCCGGTGGCCACGAGCGTCCGTACGGCCGCCGTGACGACCACCGTGGCACCGGCACCACCGGCACCACCGGCACCGGCGGCTCCTCCTTCGGCCGCCGCGACGACAAGCCGCGCTGGAAGCGCAACGGCTGAGTCCGTTCGCCGGCACTGAGCGCCGTGGCCCTCACCGATCCTGGTGGGGGCAGGATGCCCTGGGGGTTGGCGCGGCTGGCGGTCGTGACGGTGACGTACAGCGTGATCCTCTCGCCCTTGCGGACCCGCAGCCGGCCGCCCAGGGTGACACCGCGCCCGGCGTCGCAGTCCCGCTTCAGCCGGACGTCGAGCCCGTCCAGCAGATGCCCGTGGTCCAGCCAGACGCGGCCCGCGCGCAGGCCCGCCATCACGGCGCGGTAGCCGTAGCGGGTCACCCCGACGTGGGTGCGGCTGAACTCGCCCGGCCAGAAGTCGCTGCCGGGCTGCGGGGTGTCGGTGTTCACCGGGTCGGGCAGCTTGCCGGTGTTGTCGAAGTTCTGCCCGGCCGGCCAGTCGCCGTTCTTCCAGGTGTCGAAGACCGTGCGGTGGTTGTCGGAGTTGGTGGTGATCGTGAACAGCCGGCCCTCGGCGAGCATCGCGTCCCACAGGCCGCCGACGGTCGCGGTGGCCCAGTCGAAGCCGCCGTAGGTGAGGTAGGCGTCGGCCGGGTAGCCCGCCCAGGACTGGGCCGACGGCTTGTTCTCGTACTCGCCGCGGATGGAGGTGGAGCCCCGCCAGCCGGGGATCGCCGCGCCCTGGGCGCCGGGCGCGCCCTCCATGCCGATCATGATCTCGGGGGCCGCGTCCCGCCAGCCCCGCATCTCGTGCGGGGAGTCGATGCCGAGGCGCAGCGGGTGGTTGGCGAGGACGAGGACGTCGTCGACGTATCCCGAACGGCGTTGTTCGGCGAGCCACTTGATGGCCTTGACGGCGTGGGCCTCGTTGCGGGCGGTGTCCGTGCCGGTCGCGGAGCCGTCCGTGTAGCCGAGCAGCTTGCCGTCGTAGGCCAGCTCGAACTGGGTCAGGAGATCGACCTCGTTCGCCCCGGGCGCGGCGAAGACCGTGCAGTGCTCGGCGGCCGGGATGTACCACTCCAGGCCCTGGAAGATCAGCTGACGCGGGTTCTCCGCGCGGGCCTTGAGGATCTCCTGGTGCTCCAGCTGCGCGCCGTAGTGGGCGTGGCCGAAGTTGGAGTGCTCGTTGAACACCATCCAGTCCAGGCCGTATTGGGCAGCGGCCCGGGCCTGCTGGGAGAACGTGTACTTGGCGTCGTGGCTGTAGACGGAGTGCACATGGTGGTCGCCCACGAGATAGGCGAGGCGCGGGTCCTCGCCGCCGAAGCCCCGCGTCCGCGAGGAGGCGCCCGGAGCGGCCAGGGCGGGGGTCGCCGCCGAGCCCAGGGCGAAGGCCGCGCCGAACAGGCCCGCACGGCGCAGGAGTCCACGTCTCGACACACCCTGCGGGTCGAGATCGACGGGGGAGACGGACGGGTCGGCCCAGGAGGGCAGCTGCTGCTCTGTCATGGTCGGAGGCCTCCGGGGCGTCAGTGGGTCATGAAGGACGAGACGGGCAGCGCCCGCGACACGATCCGGACGTCGCCGAGGCGGCCGTAGAAGATCTGGTCGATCTTGTCGGCGTAGGTGTAGCCGCCCAGCAGCCACGGCTCGCCGACGGAGGTGATCCCGACGGCCGAGGCCCTCGGGTTGCGCACGACCGGGCAGCCCTGGACGTACAGCGTGGTGTGCCTGCCGTCGTTGACGACGGCGAGGTGCCACCAGGTCTCCAGCGGTGTCTCCTGGCCCCAGTTGGTGGCGATGCCCTCCTGGTTGAGCGGCCGCATGGCCCACTGCGGCTCGCGGTCGTTGGACAGCGACAGCGTGGCCAGCGGCTCGTCGGGGTCGTCGCCGGTCTTGCCCGCGGCGCCGCCCGTCCCTCGCCGACTGACCAGTCCCGCCCAGGCGTTGTGGTCCGGGTCCCAGTCGGCGGGCATCCGGTAGAACGCCTCGATGGTGTAACCGTCCTTGAACACGGCCGAGTTGAGCGGTGCTCCGTCGACGGTCTGCAGATACGCGCCCTTGAGGGGCGACTTGTAGCCCTGGAACTCCAGGCTGCCGTGGCCGGGCTGGTCGGGGTGGTGGTCCGCGGACCAGCCGAGCGAACCGCCGCCGACCGACACGACGGTGAGGTCGTTGCCCTTGCCCGACCGGTCGCGGACCGTGCCGCCCGAGACGGCGGAGTCGAAGCGCCAGTAGGCGACCGTGCCGGGGATCAGCATCTTCGCGGCCGGGCGCGCGGGCCGCGCGGGCACCGGGTCGAAGCCGGCGAAACGGGAGGCGAAGTCGATCTCCACCGAGAAGCGGTCCGCGTCCCCGCTCAGCTCGATCTCCTGCCGCTCCAGCTCGTTGAGGCCCTTCCCGGCGCGGCCGAGGATCCACGGGGAGACCGTCTCCACGTCGATGACGCCCCGGTCCAGGTCGAAGCGGTAGAGGCGGATCATCGCCGCGCCGCCGAAGTACCGGTTCTGGTAGTTGGTGAGGTGGAGGTGGACGTCGTTGCCGGCCGCGTTCCTGCGGGTGGCGCGGCCTGCCGGCCAGTAGTGGCCGTTCAGGGTCAGGAAGATCTGGTCGTGGTCCTCGATCAGCTGGTCCCACAGCTGCTGCCCGTACGCCGACAACTGGTCGTCCTCGACGACGAGTTCGTGCGTGGTGAGGACGACCGGCGTGCTCGGGTGCTTGGCGAGGACGTCCTTGGCCCAGGCGTATCCCTTCGCCGACAGCCGCCAGTCCAGCGCCAGCACCAGCCACTCGCGCCCGGCGGCCCGGAACAGGTGGTAGGTGTTGTAGCCGTCCGAAGAGGCCCCGCCGAAGGTGGACTTGGCCTTGAAGCGCTGCGGTCCGAAGGTGTCGAGGTACGGCGTCGACCCGCGCTGGTCGTCCGTGGAGGACCGCACGTCGTGGTTGCCGGCCAGGACGCTGTAGCCGACGCCTCGCCGGTCGAGCAGCGCGAACGCCTCGCCGATCGCGGCGAACTCCTCCTGGGCGCCGTTCTGCGTGAGGTCGCCGAGGTGGGACAGGAAGACGATGTTCTCGTCCCGGCCGTGCTCCAGCAGATAGCGCAGCGACGCCTCGACCGGTGCCTTGTCGATGCTCGGACCGTCGAAGAGGTACTGGGTGTCGGGCATCACCGCGAGCGTGAAACGACGGCTCTCCGGGTCGGGCCGCCGGCCGCCCGCGCTCTCGGGCGCCGCCTCGGCGACGGCCGGCAGCGCGACCCCGGCCGTGGCGGCGGCGCCCAGCAGCGCGGTGGCGCGGAGGAAGCTGCGTCTGCCGGCACCGGCCTGCGCGGCCTCGCCCTGGTGGTGGTCATGCGAAGTACACACGTGTGCTCCGTGGGAAGGGTCGTACGGGAGGAAGGCGGGGGGCGGGGGGTTACAGAACGCGCAGGGTCCAGCTCCAGCGGTGGACGCCCGGTGCGATCCGGTACTCGGGGAAGGTGTCGGGGCCGCACGAGGCCGTGCCGAGCCCTCGGTGCGCCGCGTCGAGGTGCACCACGCACCCGGCGCGCGGCACCAGCTCGTCGTGGTGGGAGGCGGTCGTCAGCTCGTCGGCGCGAAACCGGGTCACCGAGACCTGGCGCGGCGCGTCCAGCTCGACCGCGAGCCCGGTCGCGTCCGGCGCGGACAGCGTGAACCGCCGTACGCCGTGCCGGCCGCCGCTCTCCTGCGGGCGCAGATACGGGGTGAACAACTGGTCGACGGGGACGGAGTGATGGCCGACGGGCGCGCCCGCGCTCCGGTCGGGATACGACTCCCAGGGCCCCTGTCCGAACCACTCCAGCAGATCCGGGCCCGGCACGGTCTCGAACACCGACCCGACGCGTGCCACGTCGTCGAACTCGTCCGGCAGCTCGGCCTCCTCGTCGACCCGCACACCGCCCGCCACGGGCGTGAACACCTGCCGGTGCCGTACGACCCCGACCGCGCCCGCGTACTCGGCGTCCACGGTCACCCGGCCGCCGTCCTCCCGGACCGACACGACCTTGCGGACCAGCGCGTCCAGGCCCCAGGTCCGCCAGCGCAGCGCCATGCCGCCCAGCTCGTCGTTGTCGGTGGGCGCCCGCCACAGGGACAGGACGGGGGCCGAGGCCAGCAGCGGATGGAGCAGCAGCCCCTCGCCGTCGACCTCGACCGGACGGTCCGCGGTCCGCGCGGTGGGAGGGTCGAGCGGACCGGCCTCGCTCACCACCGACCGGTCGGCGAAGGCGCCCTCCTCCACGGCGGGACCGCGCAGCCGCACCTGCGGCACACACACCTCCGTGCCGATCGGCGCCCACGGCTGCTCCTCGGCCACGGTCACCCGCAGCGTCAGCCAGGCCTCGCCGCCGTCGCGCGGCAGCTCGAAGGGCAGGGGGACGGCGGCCGTCTCGCCGGGCCGCAGCCCGGGCAGTACGGCGGGCGCGGTCAGCGTACGGCCGTCGGCCAGGGACAGCTCCCAGGTGCCGGTCAGCCAGTCCAGGCCGCGGAAGTGCTGGTGGTTGCCGAGGACGACCCCCTCGTGCTTGAAGCACTCGATGCGCACCGGCGCCGCGATCTCCCGGTGCTCGTACAGGGAGGGCTTCGGGGTGCGGTCGGGGAAGACGACCCCGTCGGCGATGAACGCGCCGTCGTGGATGGTCTCGCCGAAGTCGCCGCCGTACGCCCAGCGGTGGCCGGGCGCGGCGACACCGTTGTCATACAGTCCGGCGCCCCCACGCCCGACAGGTCTGCCGTCGTTCACACGCTGGAGGATGCCGTGGTCCCAGAACTCCCAGATGAACCCGCCCTGAAGACCTGGCGTGGACTCGATGGCCGCCCAATGGTCGGACAGCGTGCCGTTGCTGTTGCCCATCGCGTGGGAGTACTCGCACTGGATGAGCGGCCTGGTCTGCCGACCCGACAGGGCGTGGGCGACGCAGTCCTCCAGCGGGGCGTACATCGGGCAGGCGATGTCGGAGCAGTCGTCGGTGGCCGCCCAGTCGAGCTTGGCGGCGCCCTCGTACTGGATCGGCCGGGTCGGGTCGTGGCGCCGTACCCAGCCGGCCGCCGCGTCGTGGTTCGCGCCGTAGTCGGACTCGTTGCCCAGCGACCAGATGATGATCGACGGGTGGTTCTTGTCGCGCAGGACCATGCGCGAGACCCGGTCCACGAAGGCGTTCAGATAGCGGGGGTCGTCGGCGATCTCGTGGGCGTGGTCGTGGGACTCGATGTCGGCCTCGTCGACGACGTAGAAGCCGAGTTCGTCGGCGAGGTCGTAGAGCGCGGGGTCGTTCGGGTAGTGGGAGGTGCGGATCGCGTTGAAGCCGAAGCGCTTGAGCAGGACGAGGTCCGCGCGCATGTCGTCGTACGACACCGTCCGGCCCGTCAGCGGGTGGAAGTCGTGCCGGTTCACGCCCCGGATGTAGACGCGCTCGCCGTTGACCAGCAGGTCCCGGCCGGCGATCTCGACGTCGCGGAAGCCGACGCGGTGGTGCGAGGTGTCGGCGACCGTGCCGTCGGGGCGGTGCAGACGGACGGTGAGGTCGTAGAGCTCGGGCGTCTCGGCGTTCCAGGTGCGCACCTCGGGGACGACACCGTGGATGCGGGCCTCGCCGAGGAAGTCGGAGACCCGGTCGTCCTCGATGTTGACCCGGTCGAACTCGCCGTCCTGGGTGAGGAGTTCACCCTCCAGCTCACCGCTGACGTACCAGCCGCCGGACAGTGCGCCGCGCGCGTCGCGCACCTGGCAGTCGATCCGCAGCTCGCCGTCCCGCCGGGCCCGCACGGTCACATCGGCGAGGTGCAGCGGGTCGGTCGCGTACAGCAGCACCGACCGTGTGACACCTCCGTGCCACCACTGGTCCTGGTCCTCGATGTGCGAGGCGTCCGACCACTTCACCACGGTGAGCCGTACGACGGCCCGCCCACCGGCGCGCACCAGCCCCGTCAGGTCGAACTCGGCGGCCAGATGGGAGTCCTTGGAGATGCCGACGGGCCGCCCGTCCACGTGCACGAGCAGCACGCTCTCGGCGGCCCCGACCTGGAGCACGATCCGGCGCCCGGCCCAGTCGGCGGGGACGTCCACCTCACGCTCGTAGACCCCCGTCGGGTTGGCGGTGGGGGAGCCGGGCGGGAAGTCGGGGAAGGGCATCCTGACGTTGGTGTACTGCGGCAGGTCGTCCGTGCCCTGCAGGGTCCAGACGCCAGGCAAGTACGAGGAACCCCACGAACCGCCGACCGGCGCGTCGGGAGCTGGCAGCAACTGGAAGCGCCAGTCACCGTCCAGGGGGAGTGCTCCGGCGCGCCGGTCGACGGCGTTCATGGGCAGGCGCCCCCAGGAGGTCACCTCGGGGGCCTGCCAGGGGCGGAGGGAGATCAGGGGATCGGCGGGGAGTGCGTCGGTCATGACCATTCCGGAGTCGGTGCTGATACGGGTGGTGTCGAACCGTGCCCGGACTGCCGGGGCAGTACGCGGCCCGGCAGGTTCCAGGCGGGGTCGACGGGGATGCCGAGGCGGTCCAGGACGGTGGGGGCGACATCGATGAGCCGGGGCGCGTCGAGCCGGGCGCCGCCGGCCTCGCCGGGCTCGGCGAGGATCACGAAGACCTCCCGCTCGGCGCGGCTGTCACCGCCGTGGCCACCGGCGTCGAGATGCCCGTGGTCCGTGGTGACCAGCACGGTCCACCGCTCCGCGCGGTCGCGGCGCCGGCCCTCGACGGCCTCCAGGAGCCACCCGAGATGGGTGTCCTGGGTGAGCAGCGCCCGGTCGTAGGCGAGGCTGAAGGGACCGGTGGCGTGGGCGGCCTCGTCGGTGGCGCCGAAGTACACGAACAGGGCGTCCGGGTCGTCCTCGGTGAGCCACCGCAGGGCGGTGCGGGCGACGAGGCGGTCCGCGGTGCCGTAGCCGTCCGACTCACCGTCGAAGCGGACCCGCCGGCCGATGGCCGGGCCGAGGGTGCCGCGCCGGACCAGCTCCGGCCAGGACACCACGGCCGCCGTGCGCAGGCCGGGGCGTGCGGTGACGGCGAGGGTGAGGAAGTCGGGGTGCCGGGCGTAGTCGGCACCGGTGAAGTCGTTGCCCCGCACCCCGTGCCGGTCGGGCCACACCCCGGTCAGCACGCTCGACCAGCCCGGCCCCGAGTCGGTGTACGCCATGCTGGTGGACGGCCCGTCCTCGGCCTGGCCGTCCACCTCGCCGTAGGGCAGCAGGCTGGTGCCGTGGGCGCCCGCGGCCATCAGGCCGTGCAGCACGGGCGCCACGGCCGGGGAGCGGGTGAGCAGGTCGTAGCGCAGCCCGTCCATCCCCACCACGAGCACCTTGCCGATGCCGTACCTCACCGCGCACCCCTCTCTTCCGGCACCTGGTCAGGTGCCCTGGACCGCGCCCTCGGTGGCGCCCGCGATGAACCCGCGGGCGAAGATGCTGAACACGATGACCAGCGGGAGCGCCGCCATCAGCACACCGGCCATGACCATGCTGTAGTCGGTGGTGTGGCCGACGTTGAGCTGGGCGAGCTCCACCTGGAGCGTCACATGGCCGGGGTTGGTCAGCACGACCAGCGGCCAGATGTAGTCGTTCCAGCAGTTGACGAAGGCGTAGATGGCGAGGAACGACAGCGCCGGCCGGATCATCGGCAGCGCGATGTTCCAGTACTGCCGGAAGAACCCGGCGCCGTCGATGCGCGCGGCGTCGAGGAGTTCGTCGGGCACGCCGTTCTGGATGTACTGGTGCAGCCAGAAGATGCCGAAGGCGTTGGCCAGGGACGGCAGGGCCAGCGCCTTGAGCATCCCCACCCAGCCGATCTTCGACATCAGGATGAACTGCGGCAGGATCGCCAGCTGCAGCGGCAGCATCATGAACAGCAGCAGCGTGCCGAAGAGCAGCTTGCGCCCGGGGAAGTCGAACTTGGCGAAGGTGAAGGCCGCCAGGGAGTCGATGAACAGCACCAGGACGGTGGTGACGGTCGCGACCATCACCGTGTTGAGCATCGACCCGAAGAAATCGATGGTGTTCAGCACATGCCGGATGTTCTCCAGCAGATGGGAGCCGAAGGTGAACTTCGGCGGGCTCTTGTAGATGTCCTCCGTGGTGTTGGTCGCCATGATGATCGTCCACGCGAACGGGAAGACCGAGATCAGGACGGACACGCCGAGGATGATGTGCGCCGTCAGGCCCCTGGGGCGGCGCAGTCGCCTGCCGCCGACGGTGGCCGGCCGCGCGGTGTCCACTGCCGTCATGCCTTCCTCCCTCGTGTGGTGATGCGCCAGTTGACGGCGACGAGGATGATGATCAGTACGAAGAAGGCCCACACGATGGCCGCGCCGTAGCCGTAGTCGTTGTTGAGGAAGGCCGACTGGTAGAAGTACAGAAGCGTCGTCAGACCCGCCTGGCCCGGGCCGCCGAGGTTGGCGTTGGCGGCGTTGCTGGCGAACAGGACCTGGGGTTCGCTGAAGCTCTGCAGGCCGTTGATGGTCGAGATGATGACCGTGAACAGGATGATCGGCCGCATGATCGGGATGGTGATCTGGAAGAAGGTGCGGATCGGTCCCGCGCCGTCCATCTTCGCCGCCTCGTAGATCGAGGTCGGGATCGCCTGCAGACCGGCCAGATAGATGATCATGTTGTAGCCGGTCCACTGCCAGGTCATCAGCAGCGAGATGACCACCTTGATCAGCCACGGGTTGCTCAGCCACGGCACCGGCGAGATGCCGACCACGCCCAGGATCGCGTTGACCAGGCCGAAGTTGTTGCTGAAGACCGCGCCGAAGAAGATCGCCACCGCGACGATCGACGTGACGTTCGGCACGTAGAGCGCGATGCGGTAGAAGCCCTTGAAGCGGCGCACCGAGTGCAGCAGCGTCGCCAGCATCAGGGCGCCGAAGAGGGTCGGCACGGTGGACAGCACCCAGATCACCAGGGTGTTGCGGATCGACAGCCAGAAGACCGGGTCGTCCCACAGGAACCGGAACTGCTGCAGGCCCACGAACTGCATGGTGCCCATGCCGTCCCAGCGCTGGAAGGCCAGGTACAGCGAGTAGAAGACGGGGAAGAACGAGAACGCGGCGAAGATCAGGTAGAACGGCGAGATCGCGAGGTACTGCCGCCAGTACGACAGTGGTCCGCGCCGCTTGGGCCGAACGGTGCCCGCGGGCGTGGCGCGCCGCGGACGGAACCGGGCCGGGCCCGGCCCGCCACGGTGCGCGGGCACCGTGGCGGGGCCGGTGACCGGAGGTGACGACACCTCAGCTCACCCCCAGTCGCCTGGCGATCTGCTTGGCCTGGCTGACCGCGTCCTTCCAGGCGTCGTCGGGCTTCTTGCCCTTGGCCTCGATGTTGGTCAGTTCCGTCTTGTAGGGGGCCATCACGGCGGCGTCGGCCGGGGCCTCGTAGGCGAGCGGCACCGCCTTGGCGGCCGGCCCGAAGACCTCGATGATCTTCTGTCCGCCGAAGAAGGCGTCGGGGCCCGTCATGGCCGGCGTGGTGTAGGCGGCCGGGGCGGCGGGGAAGATGGCGGCGTCGGTGAAGCCGCGGGCGTCGTTGGCGGGGCTGAGGATCCAGCTGATGATCTTGAACGCTTCTTCGGGGTTGCGGCACTGCTTGGGCAGGGCCAGGTAGGAGCCGCCCTGGTTGGCCGGTCCGACGGGCATCGGGCACACCCGCCACTTGCCCTTGGTCTGCGGCGCGGCCTGCTCGATGTCCAGCGCGTGCCAGGCGGCGCCGAGCTCGGTGAGGAGGGTCTTGCCGACGGCGGCGTTCCAGGTGTTGTCGTTGATCTTGGCGTCGAGGCCGAGGGTGTAGGGCCGCACCGACGTGGTCCACGCGGCGCGGATGTGGTCCTGGTCGCCGATGAAGTGGTTGTTCTTGTCGATGAACCGCTGGGTGCCCTGGCCGGTGGTCATGTCGAACATGGAGCCGAGGTTGTTGACCAGGTAGGTGCCGGGGTTCTTCTTCTGCAGCTCGGTGCCGAGCTGGAAGTAGTCCTCCCAGGTCTTGACCAGGGCGGCGACCTTGGCGGGGTCGGGGTCCACTCCGGCCTTGGTGAAGAAGTCCTCGCGGTAGAAGAGCGCGGTGGGGCCGATGTCGATCGGGAAGCCGATCTGCTTGCCGTCCTTGGTCTGGGCGAGCTTGGTCTTCCAGTCCAGGTACTGGGGCGCGAGCTTCTTGAAGCCCAGGTCGTTCAGGTCCAGGAAACGGTTGGCGTTGGGCAGGAAGGAAGCGATGTCCTCGCCCTTGATGCCGGTGATGTCCGGCACCGAGGTGCCCGCGGCGAGCGTGGTGGTGAGCTTCTGCTTGAAGTCGCCGCCGATGGATGCGGTGGTCAGCTTGATCTCGCTGCCGAAGTGCGTCTTCGCCTCCGCGACCACCTTCTCGCTGAGTGCGCCACCCCAGTACCACAGGGTGAGGTTCTTGCCGTTCTTGGTGCCGCCCGATCCCGAGCTGCCGCCGCAGGCGACGGTCAGGCCGGACGCGGCCGCGGTGAGCGCGGCGGCCTGGAGGAAGCCTCTACGAGAAAGGTCCACGGGTCACTCCTGTTGTTCCTGTTCGAGGTGCTGAGGGTCTTGAGGGGTCAGTGCAGCCGGTCAAGGGCCCGTGGGCCGACGAGCGTGTGGGGGGCGGGCGGGGTCACCGGCGCGTACCGCACCGGCGGACCGACGTCCGCCGGGAGACGGTCCGCGAGGAAGCCGTACGCGCGCTTGAGTCCGGGGTCGGTGAGGGTGTGCCACCAGCGGGCGATGCCGTGCCAGCCGGGCGCGGCGAGCGCCCCTCCGTGGTGCTGGACGGACAGGCCCGCGGCGAGGACGGCGAACCGCAGCCGTTCCTCCAGGGGCCAGCCGCCGAGCGAGGCGGCGACGAAGCTCGCGCCGAACACGTCGCCGGCGCCCGTCGCGTCGAGGACGTCCACGGCCAGGGCCGGGACCTCCGCGTATTCGCCGGTCATCTGGTCGACCGCCACCGCGCCGTTCCCGCCGCGGGTGACCACGGCGACCGGGACCAGCTCGGAGAGCGTGCCGAGGGCCGCCACGGCACTGTCGGTGCGGGTGTACGCCATCGCCTCGCCCTCGTTGGGCAGGAAGGCGTGGCACAGCTTGAGCTGGTCCAGCAGGTCGGCCGACCACTCCTCGGTGGCGTCCCAGCCGACGTCGGCGTAGACGTGCGTGCCGTTCGCGGCCGCCTTGGAGATCCACTCGCGGGGTTCGGCCTCGAGGTGCACGAGGGCCGTGCGCGCCTCGGGCGGGTCGCCCATCAGCACGTCCTGTGAGTACGGGGGTTCCTGGCCGTGGGTGACGAGCGCCCGGTCCTGGCCGAACGCGAGCGAGACGGTGACGGGGGTGGGCCAGCCGTCCGCGGTGCGGGAGAGCGAGAGGTCGATGCCTTCCTGGTCGCACAGGACGTCACGGCAGTACTCGCCGTAGAAGTCGTCCCCGAAGACCGCCGCCAGGGAGGTGCGCAGACCGAACCGGGCCGCGGCCCCCGCGAGGTTCGCGATGCCGCCGGGGCCGCAGCCCATGCCGCCCGTCCAGATCTCCTCGCCCGGGGTCGGCGGCTTCCCGAGCCCCGTGAGGACGAGGTCGTAGAAGAGCAGCCCGGTCAGGAGCACGTCGGGCCTGTCGTCGTCCACGCGAAACAGCCTCTCGTCAAAACTCGTCATTTTCGATGACGGGAATCGTGCGCTGATCCACGAGATTGGTCAATACCCGAGCAGAACTGAGCATGGAAATGATTGAAGATGACGAGTAGTGTGCACGCCGTGCTGGCAGAACGACGACACCAACTCATCCTGCGGGCCCTGCGCTCCGGTGGCCCCGCGGCTGTGACCGACCTCTCCGAGCAGCTGGGTGTGAGCCCGGCCACGATCAGGCGCGACCTGGTCAAGCTCGAGGAGGACGGGCTGCTCACGCGCGTGCACGGCGGCGCCGTCGCGGACGAGGGCGATCAGCCCTTCGCCGAGGTCGCCGAGGTGCGCGTGACGGAGAAGGACGCGATAGCCGAGCGGGCCGCGGCGATGGTGAGCGACGGCCAGTCCGTCCTGCTCGACATCGGCACCACGGCCTTCCGGCTCGCCCGCCAGCTGCACGGCCGCCGCCTCACGGTGATCACCAGCAACCTGGTGGTCTACGAGGAGCTCGCCGACGACGAGGGCATCGAACTGGTGCTGCTCGGCGGCATGCTCCGCCGCGAGTACCGCTCCCTGGTCGGCTTCCTCACCGAGGACAACCTGCGCCAGCTCCACGCCGACTGGCTCTTCCTCGGCACCAGTGGAGTGCGCCCGGGTGGGCAGGTGATGGACACGACGGTCGTCGAGGTGCCGGTGAAGCGGGCCATGATCAAGGCCAGCGACAAGGTCGTCCTGCTCGCCGACGCCGCCAAGTTCCCGGGTACGGGCATGGCGAAGGTCTGTGGTCCCGAGGACCTGGACGTGGTGGTCACGAACGCCCCGGCCGACCCGGCGACCCGCTCCTCCCTGGAGGAGGCGGGCGTCGAGGTGGTCGAGGCAGGAAAGGTACGAGAGTGAAGCTGACGATTCTGGGCGGCGGCGGGTTCCGGGTGCCGCTCGTGTACGGGGCGCTCCTGGGCGACAGAGGCGAGGGCCGGGTCACCGAGGTCGTCCTGCACGACCTGGACGCCGGACGGCTGTCCGCGGTGACCCGGGTCCTCGCCGAGCAGGCCGCGCGAGTGGCCGACGCCCCCGAGGTGACCGCGACGACCGACCTGGACGAGGCCCTGCGCGGCGCCGACTTCGTCTTCTCGGCCATCCGCGTCGGCGGCCTGGAGGGCAGGGCGAACGACGAGCGCGTGGCCCTGGCCGAGGGCGTCCTCGGCCAGGAGACGGTCGGCGCGGGCGGCATCGCCTACGGCCTCAGAACCGTCCCGGTCGCCGTGGACATCGCCCGGCGGGTGGCCCGGCTCGCCCCCGACGCCTGGGTCATCAACTTCACCAACCCGGCCGGCCTGGTCACCGAGGCCATGTCCCGCCACCTCGGCGACCGCGTCATCGGCATCTGCGACTCCCCGGTCGGCCTCGGCCGCCGTATCGCCCGGGTGCTGGGCGGCAACCCCAAGGAGGCCTGGATCGACTACGTCGGCCTCAACCACCTCGGCTGGGTGCGCGGGCTGCACATCGCCGGCCGCGACGAGCTGCCCCGGCTGCTCGCCGACCCCGACCTGCTCGGCTCCTTCGAGGAGGGCAAGCTCTTCGGCGCCGACTGGCTCCAGTCCCTCGGCGCGATCCCGAACGAGTACCTGCACTACTACTACTTCAACCGCGAGGCCGTCCGCGCCTACCAGCAGGCCGAGAAGACCCGCGGCGCGTTCCTGCGCGACCAGCAGGCCCACTTCTACGAGGAGATGCGCGCCCCCGACGCGCGCGCCCTGGCCGCCTGGGACCGCACCCGCGCCGAGCGCGAGGCGACGTACATGGCCGAGAACCGGGAGAGCGCCGGCGCCGGCGAGCGCGACGCCGACGACCTCTCGGGCGGCTACGAGAAGGTCGCCCTCGCCCTGATGCGGG
The DNA here is from genome assembly GCF_040605395.1 of Streptomyces sp. NPDC005648. Classification (NCBI taxonomy): domain Bacteria; kingdom Bacillati; phylum Actinomycetota; class Actinomycetes; order Kitasatosporales; family Streptomycetaceae; genus Streptomyces; species Streptomyces sp. NPDC005648. The sequence continues at coordinate 24,800 of NZ_JBEXCS010000010.1, forward strand.
CCATCGCCCGAGACGAGCGCACCACCCTGATCCTCAACGTCCGCAACCGCACCACGCTCTCGGTGCTCGACACCGACGCGGTCATCGAGGTGCCCTGCCTGGTCGACGCCAACGGCGCCCACCCGGTCTCCGTGGCCCCGCTGCCCGACCACGCCACCGGCCTGGTCTGCGCGGTCAAGGCCGTCGAGCGCGAGGTGCTCGCCGCCGCCGAGTCCGGGTCCCGGACCACGGCCGTGAAGGCGTTCGCGCTGCACCCGCTGGTCGACTCGGTGAACGTGGCCCGACGACTGGTCGAGGGGTACACCTCGGTCCACCCTGGTCTGGCATACCTCAAGTAGTCTTCTGCCGGAAAGCGCTTTCCACCCGCTTGCCCCGCCCTCTCTGGAGACCTCTCATGCACGACGAACGCCGCCGGATCGAGGAGCGCGCCGAACGCCTCCACACCCAGCGCATCAAGCCCGCGATCTACGCCGCCACCGTCCCGCTGACGGTCGAGGCCTGGCAGGCGCCGGGCGAGCCGGTCCCCTTCGAGGAGGCCGCGTCCGCCCGCTACGAGCCCTTCGCGATGGACACCCCCTGGGGCCCGCCGTGGGGCACGACCTGGTTCCGGATGAACGGCCGGGTGCCCGCCGAGTGGGCGGGCAGGCGGGTCGAGGCGGTCATCGACCTCGGCTTCGTCGGCGACTGGCCGGGCAACCAGGCCGAGGCCCTGGTCCACCTGCCCGACGGGCGCCCCCTGAAGGCGGTCAACCCGCTCAACCAGTACGTGCCGATCGCCAACCCCGCCGCCGGCGGCGAACAGATCGACTACCTGGTCGAGGCGGCCTCCAACCCGGACATCCTGGCAAACAACTTCGCCGCGCCGACCCCGCTGGGCGACGTCCTGACCGCCGGCGACAAGCCCCTGTACACCTTCCAGCGCGCCGACCTCGCCGTCCTCGACGAGGAGGTCTGGCACCTCGACCTCGACCTGCAGGTGCTGCGCGAGCTGATGGTCGAGCTCGGCGAGCACGACCCGCGCCGGCACGAGATCCTGCACGCCCTCGACCGCTCCCTGGACCTGCTGGACCTCGACGACGTCTCCGGCTCCGCCACCGCCGTGCGCGAGGCACTCAAGCCGGTGCTCGCCAAGCCCGCCAACGCCAGCGCCCACATCGTCTCCGGCGTCGGCCACGCGCACATCGACTCGGCGTGGCTGTGGCCCATCCGCGAGACCAAGCGCAAGACCTCCCGCACCTTCTCCAACGTCACCTCCCTGGCCGACGAGTACGAGGAGTTCGTCTTCGCCTGCTCGCAGGCCCAGCAGTACGAGTGGGTGCGCGACAACTACCCGCACGTGTGGGCCCGCATCCAGGAGTCCGTGAAGAAGGGCCAGTGGGCGCCGGTCGGCGGCATGTGGGTCGAGTCCGACGGCAACCTGCCCGGCGGCGAGGCCATCGCCCGCCAGCTGGTCCACGGCAAGCGGTTCTTCATCGAGCACTTCGGCATCGAGACCAAGGGCGTCTGGCTGCCGGACTCCTTCGGCTACAACGCGGCCTACCCGCAGCTCGCCAAGCTCGCCGGCAACGAGTGGTTCCTCACCCAGAAGATCTCCTGGAACCAGACCAACACCTTCCCCCACCACACCTTCTGGTGGGAGGGCATCGACGGCACCCGCATCTTCACCCACTTCCCGCCGGTCGACACCTACAACGCCCGCTTCAGCGGCGAGGAGATGTCCCGCGCGGTCCGCAACTACGCCGAGAAGGGCAACGCCACCCGCTCGCTGGCCCCCTTCGGCTGGGGCGACGGCGGTGGCGGCCCCACCCGCGAGATCATGGAACGCGCCCGCAGGCTCGCCGACCTGGAGGGTTCGCCGAAGGTCGTCGTCGAGCACCCGGACGAGTTCTTCGCCAAGGCCCGCGAGGAGTACCCCGACGCCCCGGTCTGGGTCGGCGAGCTCTACCTGGAGCTGCACCGCGCCACCTACACCTCCCAGGCCCGCACCAAGCAGGGCAACCGGCGCAGCGAACACAAGCTGCGCGAGGCCGAGTTGTGGGCGACGACGGCCGCCCTGCACGCGCCGGACTACGCCTACCCGTACGAGAAGCTGGACCGCCTCTGGAAGACGGTCCTGCTGCACCAGTTCCACGACATCCTGCCGGGCTCCTCCATCGCCTGGGTGCACCGCGAGGCCGAGGCCGAATACGCGCGCGTGGCCGAGGAACTGGAGGCGCTGACCGCCGAGGCGGTCGCCGCGCTGGGCACGGGCGGCACCCGGGTGTTCAACACCAGCCCCTTCGACCGCGCCGAGGTCATCCGCACGGCGACGGGCTTCCCGACGTTCGTCGAGGTACCGGCAGGCGGCAGCGCGCCGGTCGCGGCGGCCGAACCCCCGGCCCCCGTCACGGTCGGCGGCCGCGTGCTCGACAACGGCCTGGTGCGCGTCGAGGTCGCCGAGGACGGCACCCTCGCCTCCGTCCGCGACCTGCGCGCCGGGGGCCGCGAGGTCCTCGCCGAGGCGGGCAACCTGCTCCGCCTGCACACCGACCTCCCCAACTACTGGGACGCCTGGGACGTCGACAAGCACTACAAGAACCGCTACACGGACCTGCTGGACACCGACTCCGTCACGGTCGTCGACGAGGACCCGCTGCTCGGCTCGATCCGGGTCACCCGCTCCTTCGGCAAGGGCTCGAAGATCGTCCAGACGATCACGCTGCGCGCCGGCAGCCCCCGGATCGACTTCGAGACGGACATCGACTGGCACGAGGCGGAGAAGTTCCTCAAGGCGGGCTTCCCGGTCGACATCCGTGCCCCGCACTCCTCCGCCGAGATCCAGTTCGGCCACATCCAGCGGCCCACCCACACCAACACCAGCTGGGAGGCGGCCCGTTTCGAGGTCTCCGGCCACCGCTGGGTCCATGTCGCCGAGCCCGGCTACGGTGTCGCGATCATCAACGACTCCACCTACGGCCACGACGTCTCCCGTACGGTCCGCGAGGACGGCGGTACGACGACCAGGGTCAGCCTCAGCCTGGTCCGCGCCCCGCGTGTCCCGGACCCGGGCGCCGACCAGGGCCGTCACCGCATCACCTACTCGCTGCTGCCCGGCGCGAGCATCGAGGACGCCGTCGCCGAGGGCTACGCCCTCAACCTCCCGCTGCGGGTGGCCGATTCGGCGGGCGCGCCGGAGCCGGTCGTCTCGGTGGACGGCGCGGGCGTCACCGTCGAGGCCGTGAAGCTGGCCGACGACGAGAGCGGTGACGTCGTCGTGCGCCTCTACGAGTCGGGTGGCGGCCGGGCGACCGGAGTCCTGCGCACCGGCTTCCCGCTCGCGGGCGCCCAGGTGACCGACCTGCTCGAACGCCCCCTGAAGGACGTCGAGGTGACGGGGGGTCAGGTCACCGTCTCGCTCCGCCCCTTCCAGATCCTCACGCTCCGGCTGCGGAGGGCCTGACCCGATGCCCATGCAACCGTGGTTCGCCGACGCCAAGTTGGGGATCTTCGTCCACTGGGGCATCTACGCCGTCGACGGTGTCCAGGAGTCCTGGTCGTTCTACGACGACATCGTGCCGCACGACCAGTACATGTCCCAGCTGGAGCGGTTCACCGGCGCGCGATACGACCCCCGTGCGTGGGCGGACCTGTTCGCCCGCGCCGGGGCGAAGTACGCCGTCCTGACGAGCCGTCACCACGACGGCGTGGCCCTGTGGGACACGGAGTACGGCGACCTGAACCTCGGCAAGGACTACCTCGGCCCCTACGCCGAGGCCCTGCGCGAGAAGGACCTCAAGGTCGGCTTCTACTACTCCCACTCCGACTGGAACCACCCCGACTACGCCTCCACCCGCAAGCCGGGCCGCCCGCCGGAGCAGGAGGACAACCGCTACTCCGAGGTGGCCGCCGAGGACGAGGACCTGGCGGCCTGGGAACGGTTCATCGCCTACCGGGACGGCCAGATCACCGAACTGGCCTCCCGCTACCGCCCCGACCTGATGTGGTTCGACGGCGAGTGGGACCGCAGCGAGGAGCAGTGGCGCATCCCCGAACTCGCCGCGCTCATCCGCTCGTACGTGCCGCATGTCGTCTTCAACGCCCGCATGCTCAGCGAGGGCGACTACGCGACGCCGGAGCAGGGCGCGCCGATCGTGCCGCCGGACGGTCCCTGGGAGCTGTGCCTGACGATCAACGACTCCTGGGGTTACCAGCACCGTGACCACAACCACAAGTCTCTTGCCCAGCTGATCCGTTACTTCACGGAGACGATCGGCGGAGGCGGCAACCTCCTTCTCGACGTCGGCCCCATGGAGGACGGCACCATCCCGCAGCCGCAGGTCGAGCGGCTGGAGGGCCTGGGGGAGTGGATCCGCAGACACGCGGACGCGGTGTACGGCACGGTGCGGGGCCTGCCGGCCGGGCACCACTACGGCCCCAGCACCCTCTCCGCCGACCGCCGGACCCTCTATCTCACCCTGTTCGACGTCCCGCGCGCCGAGATCGGCGTCCGGGGCCTGGCCACGAAGGTCCGCAGGGTAACGGTCCTGGGCACCGGCACCGAGCTCGGCCACCGGGTCGTGGGCGGACTGCACGAGGCGGTCGGCGTGCTGTGGATCGACCCGCCCGGGGAGGCGGACCTCGACCCCCACGCCACGGTGCTGGCCGTGGAGCTGGAGGGGGAGCTGGAGCTGTACCGGGGCGCGGGCCGCTTCTGACGACCCGTCACAGGTAGCCGTCCCGGCTCTCCTCACGTCGGCTCCGGGCTTCCCGCCGTCCTCGCACGAGGTCGGCCAGGGGAGTCCGGAGCGCGTAGATCCCCGCCAGGGCGCCGGCGATGCCCGCCGCCGTGAACAGCCAGTCCTGCATCGAGGCGAAGCGGTGGGACCAGGTGTCGCGCACTTTCAGGCGCACGTCGATCGGCGGGTTGAGCGTCTCCAGGGCGCGGTCCGTCTCGCCCTGGTACGTGATGACGGTGAGGCCGAGGTCGTAGTCGCCCGGCTCGTCGGCGGACACGCTCCACTCCCACAGCGCTGATTCGCCCGGCCGGACGATGGGCTGCCTCGCCTCGGACAGCATCACCGTCCTCACCTCCCGGCTGTACGGCGTCAGCATGGCGCCTTGCATCCCGCCCACCCGGAAGACCCGCGTCGGAACGGCGGCCCGCGCGGCGTGCCGCGACTTCTCGCCCCGCGCGGTGAGGAGGACGTCGAACCGCAGGCTGCCACCGACGGGCACCGAGACGGAAGGGGTGTAGGCGAGGGAGCCGTCGAAGAGCTGCTTCCTGTCGTTGACGATCGAGGCCCGCAAGTCGGCCTGGCTCAGCCCCGGCCCCACGCTCTTCTCGCCGCCGGGCACCCCGCAGGCGGCCAGAAGGAGCAGCAGACACCCACAGGCAGCGATGCTTCTTCTCACCCCTGAGCAGCCCCCGATTCCGCCGTCACGCCCCGCCACGGGAAAGCCCCCGCGGCGGGGAAAGATTCTTCCCGCCGCGGGGGCCGGGGCGCCAGCCCTGCTTCCAGCCGTCGTCAGCCGGTGAAACCGGCCGTGATGGAGGTGAACTGCCAGTTGTTCTGGCTGATGCCGGAGCAGTTGCTCACCACTCCGCCGCCGGGGCAGGGCCGGTCACGGTTGACCGACCAGAAGGCGAGACGGGCGATGTGATGGCTGTTGGCCCAGTCCTTGATCTGGGTCCAGATCGCCGGGGTGGTGTTCTCCTGCTGGTCGGACAGGCCGTTCATGCCGGAGATGCCGATGTGGGAGTACGCGGTGGAGTCGTCCCACCCGAACGTCGACTTCAGCTTGGCCTTCAGACCCTCCGCCGCGTTCACGGTGTTGCCGTACATGTCCGAGCCGCCGCCGAAGTCGAACGGCATGATCGTGAAGACGTCGATGTTGGCGCCGAGCGACTGGGCCTGCTCGATCAGCCGGTTGCCGTAGTACGTGGGCCCGGTGGTCGACGTACCGAAGGTGACGATCGTCCGCAGGCCGGGGTTGTTGGCCTTGACGGTCTTCAGGGCGGTCAGGATCCTCGCCTGCACGGCCTCGTTCTCGAACTCGTCCGTGTTCTCGATGTCCATGTCGACGGCCTTGAGCCCATAGGCGTCGATCACCTTCTGGATGGCCCCGGCGAGGGCGCTCGCGGAGGAGCAGTTGGCACCGAGCTTGCTGCCCTGCCAGCCGCCGAACGACGGCACGATGTCACCGCCGGCCGAACGGATCTGGTTGATGGCGCTCTGGTCGACCCCGCCGGTCAGTGCCCGGCTGCCGTCCCAGGCGGGCGTGCAGCCACCGGAGTCCAGCACGAAGGCCATCGTGAACCACTTGACGCCGGTGGCGCTCATCACGGTGCTCGGACTCGGCGGATCGCCCCAGCCCTCGTACAGATAGGGCGCGGCCTGCTTGAACCCGCTCCCGCCACCGGTGCCCGCGTCGGTCGTCACGGACACGGAGTTGGAGGCCCCGGAGGTGTTGCCCGCCGCGTCCCGCGCTTTCACCGTGAAGGTGTAGGCCGTGCTCGGCGACAGCCCGCTGACGGTGGCCGAAGTCCCCGACACGCTCAGCACGTTGTTCGCGCCGCTGTAGATGTCGTACGCCGTGACACCCACGTTGTCCGACGACGCGTTCCACGACAGCGACACACTCGAGGAGGTCTTGCCGGTGGAGGTCAGGCCGGTGGGCGCGGTCGGCGCCTGGGTGTCGGACCCGCCACCGCCGCCACCGGGCCCGTCGAGGCTGATGTCGTCGGCATAGTAGGCCCCTTGGGCGTACCAGCCGTGCACATAGATCGTGGCACTGGTCTGCGAGGCCCCCGTGGTGAACGACACGGACAGCTGGCTGTACGCCGACGGGGAGGTGGTCCAGTTCGAGGCGCCGCCGTTCACCCCCAGGTACACATAGCTGCCGCGCACCCAACCGGTCAGGTTGTAGGCGGTGTTGGGCTGCACGGACACCGTCTGCGTGCACTGCGCGTTGTCGCTGTCGGTCACCGCGCCCTTCAGGGCTTTGGAACCGCCGTGCACGGGTGAGGAGACGATCGAACCGAGATTCCCGGTGCACGACCAGGGAGACAGACTCCCCGACTCGAAACCGGGATTGGTCAGGATGTTGGCCGCCTGAGCGGTACCCGGAAGGGCGATGGCTCCGGCGAGCGCGAGAGCGGCGGAACCGAGGAGAGCGAGAAGCCGACGTCTGGAACGTCTCAGTGTGTTGCGCACGCGATCTCCCTGAGTGATGGGGGTGTTCGGGAGTGCAGAACTGTGCGGAGAGCGGCACAGAGGGGGTGCGCAACCAAGTTGGTATGGACCAATCCCGCTGTCAAGGAGAACGACGGAATTGGTCCATACCGGTGAACGGGCCGACGGCCTAGAGCGGCAGTGCCTCCGCCGCGACCTCGACGGCCTCCACGGGCGCGGGCACCGCGGGCAGCAGGGGCTCGGTCGTCTCCTCGACACGCTGCGCCGGCAGGGAAACCGCACGCAGCGGCCGCGGCCCCGACACCACCGTGTAGTCCTGCCCGAGGAACGGCGGCGTCATCTCCCCGGGATCCTCACCCAGCGCCAACTGCACAGCGGCCCAAGGGGCGTTGACCCCGCAGAGCGACAGCTGGTGCAGCCCGCCCGCGGGCCGGGTGTTCACATCCATCAGCACCGGCTCGTCCCCGAACATCCGGAACTGGATGTTGGAGAGGTAGTGCAGCCCGAACCCCTCGGCGAGCCGCCGCGCCGGCTCCAGCCACTGCTCGTGCAGCGTGAACCCGCGCCGACGCCCGTTCTTGGTCCGCCCGATCGCCAGCCGCACCCGGTTGTCCGGCCCGGTGAGGCAGTCCACCGACACCTCCGGCTGCTCCAGGCGGGGCATCACGATCCAGTCGACCGGCTCGTCGGCCTGCTTCAGCACCTCCACCACCGTGTCGAGGGGCACGTAGGGGCTCGGGAACCCGTTGAGGTGAACCATCGAGAAGGGGGCGCGCGTGATCACACGGAAGCCCACCCCGCCCGCACCGGACGCCGGCTTGAAGCACGCCTTGTGCCCGGCGGCCTCCAACTCCTCGACGGCGGCCACGAGTTCATCGGCACCGCGCACCCGCCACCACGTCGGCACCGGCACCCCGATCGCCTGTACGGCCTCGTACGCGATCACCTTGTCCTCGAAGACGGCGACCGCCTCCGGGGGCGGCGCGAGCAGCGCCGTACCGACCGCCTCGAAGTCCGCGCGGTGCGCCACGATCGCCGACTGGTGCAGCCGGGGCACGAAGACGTCGATGCCGCGGCGCTGGCACTGGTCGAGCGCGTACTCGACGTACGCGGCCGGGGACAGGCCCTCCGGCTCCAGCTCCGCCGTGTCGGCGGCGGCCAGTACGGGGGAGTCGGCGTCGCCGTGCGTCGCATGGATCTCGACCGCCCGATCGCTGGGATTTCGCCGCAGCTGATCCATGAAGAACACGTTCTCCGCGTACGTGCGGTTGAGCCAGACGCGTACGCGAGAGACCATGCAGGGCCGTCCTTTCACGGTTCGCGGGCAGGGCTGAGCAGCCCGTGCCCGGGCAAGGGAGTTGGAGGGTCACCAAACCGCCCCTGTGAAGGGAAATTCGTAGCGGTGGTGTTGGGGCGATCATACGGCTTTCAAGGGGCCGCGCGTGCAACGTACGTGTTACGGATTTGCCGATCATGCCCACCGGAACCAGGAGTTGCCTGGACAGGACCGGTGTCACGGTCCGGGCGCCGCCTTGTCGGGACGCAGTGAATGTGTTGTCGTGGTCCCTCCGAGTGGAGGGGGCGCGAGGTGACGTCGACGGCCGGGGGTGCCGGACAGCTGCTGGCCATCAGTGATCTGCACATCGGATATCCCGAGAACCGGGCCCTGGTCGAGGGGATGCGGCCGGGGAGCGACGAGGACTGGCTGCTCGTCGCCGGCGACGTCTCGGAGAACGTCGCCGACATCCGCTGGGCGCTGAAGACCCTGGCGAGCCGCTTCGCCCGGGTGATCTGGGCACCCGGCAACCACGAGCTGTGGACCCACCCCAGCGACCCGGTCACCCTGCGCGGGGTCGCCCGCTACGAGCACCTGGTCGAGATGTGCCGTGACCTCGGCGTCACGACCCCCGAGGACCCGTACCCCGTCTGGGACGGCCCCGGCGGCCCGGTCGCCGTGGCACCGCTCTTCCTCCTCTACGACTACTCGTTCCTGCCGGCCGGCTGCGCCACCAAGGCCGAGGGGCTTCAGTACGCGCACGGCACCGGCATCGTCTGCAACGACGAGTACCTGCTCCATCCCGACCCCTATCCCAGCCGTGAGGCCTGGTGCCGGGCCCGGGTGGCCGAGACCGAGGAGCGGCTCGCCGCGCTTCCCGCCGACCTCCCCACGGTCCTCGTCAACCACTACCCCCTCGACCGTCACCCCTGTGACGTCCTCTGGCACCCCGAGTTCGCCATGTGGTGCGGCACCGAACGCACCGCCGACTGGCACCACCGCTTCCGCGTCGAGACGATGGTCTACGGCCACCTCCACATCCCCCGGACCACCTGGCACCAGGGCGTCCGCTTCGAGGAGGTGTCGGTCGGCTATCCCCGCGAGTGGAAGAAACGACCGGTCGACCCGGGCAGACTGCGGAGGATCCTCCCCCGGGAGACCGCCGACGCCTGAGCCGCCCCCGCCCGGGATCCGCCCCGGCCCGGGATCCGGAACCGACGGCGCGGGATGATGGCCGTCGGGTTGGATCGCTCGCTGGAGCTGAGCTGGAGCTGGAGCTGTTGTGGTGCGTGGGGCTGGGTGAGGGAGGTCGGGTCGGTGATCGAGGAGTTGTTGCCGGCGGGTGTCGTCGCCGTCGAGGTGCATGGGGATGACGGCACCGAGCCCGCGCCGCTGTACCCCGAGGAGGCAGCGGTCGTCGCGCAGGCCGTGCCGAAGCGCCGCCGCGAGTTCGCCCTCGTACGCGCCTGTGCCCGCCGCGCCATGGACAAGCTCGGCGTACCCCCGCAGCCCCTGCTCCCCGGCGAACGTGGCGCCCCCGGCTGGCCCCCCGGGCTCGTCGGCAGCATGACCCACTGCGACGGCTACTGCGCCGCCGCCCTGGTCCGCGCCACCGACCTCGCCTCCCTCGGGATCGACGCCGAACCCCACAGCCCGCTCCCCGAGGGCGTCCTCGACGCCGTGGCCCTGCCGGCCGAGGCCGCCCGGCTGCGCCGCCTGGCGGCCGACCGGCCCGCCGTGCACTGGGACCGCCTCCTGTTCAGCGCCAAGGAGTCGGTCTACAAGGCGTGGTTCCCCCTCACCGGCCGCTGGCTGGACTTCGCCGAGGCCGACATCGAGGTCCTGACCGACCCGGGCGCGCGGTTCAGCGGCGGTTTCCGGGCAGAACTCCTCGTCCCCGGGCCAGTGGTCGGGGGACGGCGCCTCAGCCGGTTCGAGGGCCGCTGGACCGTCCAGCGGGGGCTCGTGGCGTCGGCGGTCACGGTGCCGCACGACACGGTGTGAACCGCCGACGGCCGGCGCCGGCCGTCATGGCTCCGGGCACCAGGCCTGCAGCAGCCGGAAGAACTCCTCCTCGTTCCCCGTCAGCCCGGCGGCCGCCAGGGCCTGTTCCGCCTCGGCCAGCACGGAGGGCGGCACCACGGGTGGTCGCGCCTCGCCGGGCGGACCGTCGAAGGCGGCTCGTACGGTGTGCAACAGCCGCAGGTAGGCCTGTACGGCGGTGCGCTCGCGGTCGGTCAGTACGGCAGTGGGCATCGTCGGCTCTCCCCGTGTCGGCGTCCTCGGTCCCGCACCCTGTGTGAGTGCGCGACTCCAGCTTGCCGTGCCCCACTGACAATCGGGTCCGGGCACATTCCGGTTCGCTCGCTTAGCGGAGGCGAAACGTCCTCGAAATCCCTTGTGGGAAAGCGGTTCTACGCTGGAGGACAAGGGCTTTCGGTCACCCCCGGGTGGCCAGGGAACGGGAGGCTTGCGTGGTCGATGTCCCGCACCGGCGCCCGGTGCGCGCCGTACGGCTGCGCCCGGTCGGCGAAGGTGAACTGGAGTTGCGGTACCGCGTGGTGCACGGCTACCGGCGTGCGTTCCGCATGGCCGGCGAGGGCCCCGCCCTCGTCCTGATACACGGCATCGGCGACTCCTCGGCGACCTGGGCCGAGCTCATCCCCGACCTGGCCCGCACCCACACGGTGATCGCCCCCGACCTCCTCGGCCACGGCGCCTCGGACAAGCCGCGTGCCGACTACTCGGTCGCCGCGTACGCCAACGGCGTCCGGGACCTGCTCACCACGCTCGGCATCGAGTCGGCGACCCTGGTCGGGCACTCGCTGGGCGGCGGTGTGGCGATGCAGTTCGCCTATCAGTTCCCCGAGCGGACCGAGCGGTTGATCCTGGTCAGCGCGGGTGGGGTGGGGCGGGAGGTGAATCCCGTGCTGCGGCTGGTGTCGCTGCCGGGCGCCCATCTGATGCTGTCCGGGCTCCGGCTGCCGGGAATGCGGTTGCAAGTGGGGCTGGCGGTGGGCCTGATGAAGTTCCTGGACACCGACCTCGGTCAGGACGCCGCCGAGTTGGTCAACCTGGTGGACGCCCTGCCGGACGAGACCTCCCGCAACGCGTTCATCCGCACCCTGCGGGCCGTCGTGGACTGGCGCGGACAGGTCGTGACCATGCTGGACCGCTGCTACCTGACGGAAGGCATGCCGACCATGCTGCTGTGGGGCGACCGGGACAGCGTGGTACCGGTGCGGCACGCCTACGGGGCGCACGAGGCCATGCCGGGAAGCCGGCTGGAGATCTTCGAGGGCGCCGGGCACTTCCCGTTCCACAGCGACCCGGGGCGGTTCGTGTCGTTGGTCGAGGAGTTCACGGGCACCACCGACCCGGCGCACTGGAGCCGGGAGCACTGGCGGGAGCTGCTGCTGGAGGGGCGCCCGGGCGGTACGGCGAGCCGGGGCAGGGAGCTGGAGCTGCGGGAGGCCAGCGAGCGCAGCGCCACCTGAGGCTGCGGCGGGCGGCAGGGGCGCGTCAGCTCTGGGGGCCCAGATAGCCGAGGGAGGCCTCGATACGGCCGGCGAGGTGGTCGCGCTGGATCGGGCCCCGGGCCCCCGAACCGGCCAACCAGGTACGGCACTTGCTGGCCAGGAGCAGACCGAAGGTCTCCGCTTCCTGCTCGTCGGCCAGGTCGGAGTGGCTGCGGGCGGCCACCTTGCGGACCGTGGCCTGGAGGTCGGTGGTGTCCCGCAGGAGCCGGGCCGCGACCTTGGCGCCCTCCACATGGTGGGTGCCGTGACCGGCCTGCATGTGCCAGAGCTCGTGCCCGAGGATCACCAACTGGTGGTCGGGGGCGGTGCGTTCCTCCACGACGACGAGATCCTGGTCGGCCATGTCGAGCCAGAGCCCGCTCGCCGTGCCGGCCGGGAAGGCCGCCGTACGGAAGTGGACCGGGCGGCCGCGGCGGCGGCTCATCGCCTCGCACAGGGCGCCGTAGAGGTCCATGGGGGCCGCGGGGGCCGGGAGGGTCAGTTCCGAGATCAACTCGCCGCACAGGCGGCGCATTTCCCTGGCGATGGCCACAGTCCTCCCCCGGGTCACTTCTCGGGTCGCTTGACGCTCTCCAGGAGCATGTCCAGCCACTCGGCCACCTTGTCGCGGTGCTGGTCGGTGGGGAGCTGGGCGGCCCGCCAGGCGATGCCCCGGACGCCGTGGTCCTGCAGCAGCTTCTCCAGGGGGTCGTCGGCCGGGGCCGTCGACTCCTCGCGTTCGGCGAGTCTCTGGAGGAGCTCCTGCTCGGTGCTCTGCAGGGTGTGGGTGAGGGCCTCGGGGTCCTCGGCCGTGAGGAAGCCCGCATGGACCCGGAAGAAGCGCTGGATGGCGTCGCAGTGCTCCATGGTGGGGCGGCGGTCGCCGTTGATCAGCGCGCCGGCCTGCTGGCGGGACATGCCCGCGCCGTCCGCGATCTCCTGCTGGGTGTACTTGCGGCCGTTGGGCTTCAGACGGGTGCGGCGCAGCAGGTCCAGGCGCTGCAGAAAGCGGGCCTGGACGTCGGGTTCGCCCGCCGGGCGGCCGGTCAGAAGCGCCCTCACAACCGGTTCGGGGACGCCCGAAGTGACGGAGAGGCGGCGGATGTCGAAGATCTCCGTCTGCGCGATGCCGAGGCGGTCGGCGAGCGCGGTGACGCGTGCGACGACGGCCGACAGGGCGTGGGACGTCGTCGTGGTGCCCGGACTCTCGAAGCCATCCGTCACCGACAGATCTCCTACGTTTCTCACAGGCTTCTCACAAGCCGTTGCCGTGAACTCGACGGACATTACCGGGTGGTTCGAACTCACATCCAGGTCTCGCCACAACTGTGGCCAGTTTCAGCCGTCAACCGGCATGAAATGCCACGATAGTTGACACGACTCGCGTCCGGGCCGCAGGATCAAGGCGCCGCGTGAAGGCCGCAGAGGCAAGAGGGGTGACCTCCCGATGGCGTATCAGGCAGGAGGGCAGCGGCCGGCACCGCAGCCCGTCCCCGCGAGTCCGGAGGACCAGGCCAATCTTGCGTATCTGCGGGACTACGCCACCCTTCTGGAGGCCGTTCCGTTCCCGTCCGTCGTGATCGACCACCGCTGGGACGTGGTCCTCTCCAACAGCGCTTTCGCGTCACTTTTCGCCGGGGTCGGCCCGCACCCGACGGCCATGCCTTCTCAGAACTTCCTGCGTTTCGTGCTCTTCCACCCGGACGCCGGCTCGGTCCTGGGCGAGCACGAGTCGAGTTGGTGCCTGCCCCTGCTCGCCCACTTCGCCACCGCCGTGGAGCGGTACGGACACGACCACGCGCTGCAGGCCATCCGGCGCGACATCGCCCAGGACCCGATCATGGAGGCCGCCTACCGGCAGGGTCTGCCGCACTGGATCCGGGCGATGGGGGAGCGGGCCGTCGTGCACGACGGGGCCGTACGGTCCGTGGTCCATCCCGATCCGCGCTGGGGCGCGACCGAGTGCCGGCTCGTGGACGAGACGCCGAGGACCTTGCAGGACATGGGGTACACGCGGTTGACGCTGGTGTTGCGGGAGGCGCGCCGCGACCGGCCGCGCGCCCGCGGGACACGGCTCGCGGGCGCCCACCTGAGGGTGGTGCCGGCCGGCGAGGTCTGACCGGGCCCCGCCGGCGTTCAGGTCGCCGACGGTGCCTCGTCAGCAGCGGAGATCACCAGCACCAGGGGGACGCCCCGGCAGGGGATCAGCCGGGTGCCGTGGAAGCGGGTGGCGCCACCCTCTTCCGGTACGGCCGCGAAGCCAGGGCCCTTGGTGAGCGAGCCGGCGAGATGAGCCGGGTCCGCGGACGCCGCCCCACGCCCGCGCGCGTTCACCAGGTGGGCGGGGCCGGGCAGTTGACGCAGGAGCGGGAGCACGGGCCGTCTCGAAGTGGCACAGATAGTCGTCGGCCGCGGCCATCCCCGCGAAACGGTCTCCACCTCGACCGGGGCCGAGAGCGTGAGGCTGTACCCGTCCGAGCAGAGATAGTCGACGTAGGTCCCGCCACGGTACTCGGCGGATGCGGCTTCGGGGGGCGGGTGGGAGGGGGTGAACCGGGTGGTGGGGGGGCATCGGGGCCCGCGAACCATTTCCAGGCACAGTGGTATGTGACATAGTACTGACGTGAGTCAGCGACTGACCTGCGATGTCGTCGTCGTCGGAGCAGGCATGGTAGGCGCCGCCTGCGCCCTCTACGCCGCTCGCGCGGGCCTCGACGTCATCGTGGTGGACCGCGGCCCGGTGGCCGGCGGCACCACCGGAGCGGGGGAGGGCAACCTCCTCGTCTCCGACAAGGAACCAGGACCCGAACTCGACCTCGCCCTGCTCTCCGGCCGCCTGTGGACCGAACTCGCCCAGGAACACGGGCAGTCGATCGAGTACGAGGCCAAAGGCGGCGTAGTGGTGGCGACTTCGCCCGGCAGCCTCACCGCACTGGAACGCCTCGCCGCCGAGCAGCGCGCCGCCGGCGTCAGCGCCGAACCAGTGGCCGGCGACGCCCTCTACGGCCTCGAACCCCACCTCGCCCCGGGCCTGCCGGGCGGCGTCCACTATCCGCAGGACAGCCAGGTCATGCCCGCCCTCGCCGCCGCACGCCTGCTGCGGGCCTCGGGCGCCCGCCTGTTCACCGGCAGGACCGTGACGGCCGTACCGCGCAGCCCCGAGGGGACGGTCCTCGGTGTCCGCACCGACCGGGGCGACATCCACGCACCGGCCCTCGTCAACGCCGCCGGCACCTGGGGCGGCGACCTCGCCGCACTCGCCGGCACCACCCTGCCGGTCCTCCCCAGACGCGGCTACGTCCTCGTCACCGAACCCCTGCCACGGATGGTCCGGCACAAGGTGTACGCCGCCGACTACGTGGCCGACGTCGCCAGCGACTCCGCCGCCCTGCAGACCTCACCCGTGGTGGAAGGCACGGCGGCCGGACCCGTCCTGATCGGCGCCAGCCGTGAACGCGTCGGCTTCGACCGGTCCTTCTCGCTGCCGGCCCTGCGGGCACTCGCGGCGGGCGCGACCCGGCTGTTCCCCTTCCTCGCCGACGTCCACGCCCTCCGCTCCTACGTCGGCTTCCGCCCGTACATGCCCGACCACCTGCCCGCCATCGGCCCCGACCCCCGCGTCCCCGGCCTCTTCCACGCCTGCGGCCACGAGGGTGCCGGCATCGGACTGTCCACCGGCACCGGCCACCTCATCGCCCAGGTGCTGACCGCCAAAACCCCCGACCTGGACCTGACCCCCTTCCGCCCCGACCGCTTCACCGAGGAGGCCGCATGAGTTCGCCGCTCGACCTGGCCGACGCCCGCCCGGGCCCCGCCTTCACGGTCACCCTGGACGGCCGGGAGATCGAAGCCCTGCCGGGCCAGACCGTCGCCGCCGCGCTCTGGACGGCCGGCGTCACCTCCTGGCGGGGCACCCGGGGCGAGGGCCGCCCGCGCGGGATCTTCTGCGGCATCGGCGTCTGCTTCGACTGCCTGGTCACCGTCAACGGCCGCCCCAACCAACGGGCCTGCCTGGTACCGGTGGCCCCGGGTGATGCGATCCGCACACAGGAGGGGACCGGCCACGATGACTGACCGACCGCACCTCGCCGTGATCGGCGCCGGACCGGCGGGCCTCGCCGCCACCTCGGCGGCCGCCGCGCACGGAATCCGCGTCACGCTCATCGACTCGGCGGTGGAGGCCGGCGGACAGTTCTACCGGCAGCCCGCCACCGAACTCCACGCACACCGGCCCCAGGCCCTGCACCACCAGTGGCAGACCTGGGAACGCCTGAGGGACGGTCTGCGCGGCCACGTGAAGGCAGGCACCGTACGGCACTTGACGGAGCATCACATCTGGTTCGTCGAGCGGCTCACCCAGAAGTTCGCCGTGCACGCGCTGCTCGGCCCCGAACAGGAGGACCCGGCCACCGTCCACGCCGACGCCGTGCTCCTCGCCACCGGCGGCTACGAACAGGTGCTGCCCTTCCCCGGCTGGACCCTCCCGGGCGTCCTCACCGCGGGCGGCGCCCAGGCCATGCTCAAGGGAACCCTCACGGTTCCCGGCCGGACCGCCGTGGTCGCCGGGACCGGCCCCCTGCTCCTGCCGGTCGCCACCGGACTCGCCGCGGCCGGAGTGGACATCGCCGCACTCGTCGAGTCCGCCGCCCCCGGCGCCTTCCTGCGGCAGACCGGCACCCTGGCCGCCCACCCGGCCAAGCTCGGCGAAGCCGCCCTGTACACAGGCCAGTTGCTACGACGCCGGACGCGCACGCTCTACCACCACACCGTCGTCGAGGCGCACGGCACCGACCGCGTGGAGGCCGTGACCGTCGCCGCGCTCGACGCGGAGGGCCGGGTCCGCCCCGGCACCGGGCGCCGTATCCCCTGCGACACCCTCGCCGTGAGCCACGGCATGCTCGCCCACACCGACCTCGCGGAGAGCCTCGGCTGCCGGCTCGACGGCACACATGTCCGCGTCGACGAGGAACAGCGCACCGACGTCCCCGGCGTCTGGGCGGCGGGAGAGGCCACCGGCATCGGCGGCTCGGCCCTCGCACTCGCCGAGGGCCACATCGCGGGCAACTCCGCCGCGGCCCGCCTGGCGGGCACCGAACCCGACCCGGGAGAGTGGGCCTCGGCCGCCAAGTCCCGTACGAGACTGAGGCAGTTCGCGACAGCGCTCGACCAGGTGTACCGGCCGCCCGCGCACTGGACCGAGCAGGTCGCCGACGACACCGTGATCTGCCGGTGCGAGGAGGTCACCGCCGGCGCCGTCCGGGAAGCCGCGGGCGAACTGGGCGCGGGCGACCTGCGCACGGTGAAGCTGCTGACCCGGGCCGGCATGGGCTGGTGCCAGGGCCGAATGTGCGGACCCGCGGTCGCGGGACTCGCGGGGTGCGAACTCACGGCCTCGCGACGGCCGTTCGCGCGGCCTGTGCCGTTGGGGGTGCTGGCCCGGGCCGGTGAGGAAAGTGCTCAGTGATATGTCACATATTATTGAAGGGGAAACTGTCATGACTGCCACCGGCCACCGCCCCTGGCGCGGCATTCTCGTCGCCACCGCGCTCCCGCTGAACGACGACCTCTCCGTGAACTACGACAAGTACGCCGAACACTGTGCTTGGCTGGTCGAGAACGGCTGCGACGGTGTCGTCCCCAACGGCTCGCTCGGCGAGTACCAGGTGCTCACCCCCGAGGAGCGGGCCAGGGTGGTCGACACGGCCGTCGCCGCGATCGGCGGCGCGCGCGTGATGCCGGGTGTCGCGGCCTACGGCTCAGCCGAGTCGCGGCGCTGGGCCGAGCGGGCCCGGGACGCGGGCTGCGCCTCGGTGATGCTGCTGCCGCCCAACGCCTACCGCGCCGACGAGCGTTCGGTCCTCGCCCACTACGCCGAGGTCGCCGAGGCGGGCGTACCGGTGGTGGCGTACAACAACCCGATCGACACCAAGGTCGACCTCGTGCCGGAGCTTCTCGCCAAGCTGCACGGGGAGGGTTACATCCACGCCGTCAAGGAGTTCTCCGGAGATGTGCGCCGCGCGTACCAGCTCGCCGAACTGGCCCCGGAACTCGACCTGTTGATCGGTGCCGACGACGTTCTGCTCGAACTGGCCATCGCGGGCGCCAAGGGCTGGGTGGCCGGCTACCCGAACGCGCTGCCCGCCGCGAGTGCCGAGCTGTACCACGCCGCGGTCGACGGCGATCTCGCCACCGCGAAGAAGCTGTACGAGCAACTGCACCCGTTGCTGCGCTGGGACTCCAAGGTCGAGTTCGTGCAGGCCATCAAGTTGTCCATGGATCTCGTCGGCCGTCATGGCGGCCCGGTGCGACCGCCGCGGGTCCCGTTGCTGCCCGAGCAGGAGAGCGCGGTCCGTACGGCCACCGAGAACGCCGTCGCCGCCGGCCTGGCCTAGGGGAGAGAGTCCATGCGCAGCGCAATCGTCCTGCACGCCGTCGATTCGCACACCGAGGGCATGCCCACCCGTGTGATCACCGGCGGGATCGGCACCATCCCGGGCGCGACCATGAACGAGCGGCGCCTGTACTTCCGTGAACACCGCGACCACATCAAGCAGTTGCTGATGAACGAGCCGCGCGGCCACTCCGCGATGAGCGGCGCGATCCTCCAGCCGCCGACCCGGGACGACTGCGACTGGGGCGTGGTCTACATCGAGGTCTCCGGCTATCTCCCGATGTGCGGCCACGGCACGATCGGCGTGGCGACGGTGCTGGTGGAGACCGGGATGGTCGAGGTCGTGGAACCGGTCACCACGATCCGGCTGGACACCCCGGCCGGGCTGGTCGTCGCCGAGGTGGCGGTGGAGGGCGGGGCGGCGAAGGCGGTGACGCTGCGGAACGTGCCGTCGTTCTCGGTCGGTCTGGACCGGACGGTGAAGGTGTCTGATCGGTCAGTGGTATATGACATGGCATACGGCGGCAACTTCTACGCCATCCTCCCCATCGACCAGCTCGACCTCCCGTTCGACCGCTCCCACAAGAACGAGATCCTCGCCGCGGCCCTCGACCTCATGGACGCGATCAACGCCCAGGACGAGCCCGTTCACCCCGAGGACCCCACCATCCGCGGCTGCCATCACGTGCACCTCTACGCCCCCGGCTCCACCGCCCGCCATTCACGCCACGCGATGGCGATCCACCCGGGCTGGTTCGACCGCTCACCCTGCGGTACCGGCACCAGTGCCCGCATGGCCCAGCTGCACGCTCGGGGCGAACTGCCCCTGAACACCGAGTTCGTGAACGAGTCGTTCATCGGCACCCGCTTCACCGGGCGTCTCCTCGGCACCACCGAGGTCGCCGGCCGCCCCGCCGTCCTGCCCAGCTTCACGGGCCGCGCCTGGATCACCGGCACCGCCCAGTACCTCCTCGACCCCGACGACCCCTTCCCCGCAGGATTCGTCCTGTAGGCGACCCGATAATGTCCGGTGACCCCAAGGAGGACGATCACATGGCCGTGCACGACCGACCGGCTCTGCCCCATCTCGGCGGCAGGAAGCCCAACTTCCGGGAGCGGTTGGTGGATGTGCTGCGGGCCGCGCTCATCAGCGGTGAGCTGCGCCCCGGCCAGGTGTACTCGGCGCCGTCCCTCGCGCCCCGTTTCGGCGTCTCCGCGACCCCCGTGCGCGAGGCGATGCTGGAGCTCGTGAAGGACGGCCTCGCGGAGATCGTGCCGAACAAGGGGTTCCGGATCACCGAGGTCTCCGAGGAACAGCTCGACGAGTACACCCACATCCGGTCGCTGATCGAGATCCCCACGACCGTCGGCCTCACGACCACCGCCGACCCCGAGGACCTCAAGGCGCTCCGGCCGATCGCCATGGAGATCGTCACCTCGGCCACGAAGAGCGATCTGATCGCCTATGTCGAGGCGGACCTGAACTTCCACCTGGGACTGCTGGCGCTGGCCGGAAACGGCCATCTCGTCGAAGTGGTACGGGACTTGAGGCAACGCTCCCGGCTGTACGGCCTGACCGCGCTCGCCGAGGCGGGAAAGCTGGAGGCCTCCGCCAGGGAGCACCTCGAACTGCTCGACGCGCTGCTCGCACAGGACGAGGAGAGCGTGCGCGAGGTGATCACCCGGCACCTCGGACACGTCCGCGGTCTGTGGGCGGCCCGAGGGTAGAACGGAGCGGGTGACACGGCCCGAGCCGGCAGAGACTCGGCCGCAGCCGCAGCCGCAGCCGCAGCCGCAGCCGCAGCCGCAGCCGCAGCCGCAGCCGCAGCCCCCAGTCCTAGCCGCAGCCCCAGCCGCGAAAAGCCGTTGGCGTGCCCCGGCGGTCGCTGCTACTTTTCCTTGGGCCGTGCGACAGAACGAGGAGGTGGTACCCGTGAACACACTACTGACATGGGTGCTCCCCTCTGGGGTCACGGTCGGGCGATAGGTCGTCCGGGAGCGCCGTCCGCGTGCACTCCCGAAAGGCACGACCATGCGATTCACTTCCGAACAGCGCCTCGACGACGGCGTTGTCGAGCGCGAGTTCACCCTCGGCGAGATCCCCGGCACCCTGTGGACACCTGGACCCGCGTCCGCGTCCGCCCCGGTCCCGTTGATCCTGATGGCCCACAACAACGGCCTGCCCAAGTCGCAGTCCCGGCTGGTGGCCCGGGGCCGGCACACCGCGGCGTACGGCTATGCGGTGGCCGCCATCGACGCGGCCGGGTGCGGTGACCGGCCCCGTTCCGCAGCCGACGAGCAGGCCCGCGCCGACCTGCGCCGGGCCATGCAGGCGGGTGAGCCGGTCGACGAGATCTTCGAGTCCCTCGTCGGACCTCTGGTGGCGAACGCGGCACCGGAATGGCGGACCACCCTGGACGTCCTTCTCGCACTGCCCGGGATCGGCGGTCCGGTCGGGTACTCGGGTTGGATGGCCCTGGGTATCCGGCTCGCGGTCGCCGAGCCGCGTATCGCCGCCGCCGGTTTCTTCGCCGGCGGTTTCGTACCCCGCGCCCAGCGCGAGGAGGCCCGGCGGGTCGGCGTTCCGCTGCTGATGCTGTTGCAGTGGGACGACGAGGGGAACCCCCGGCAGCGTGCCCTGGACCTGTTCGACGCCTTCGGCACCAGGGAGAAGACGCTGCACGCCAATATGGGCGGGCACACCGGCACCCCCTGGTTCGAGGGCGAGGACGTGAACCGGTTCTACGGCCGACACCTGAAGTGAGGCCGCGGCACCCGGCGAGCGCGGTCGGAACCGACTCCTGACCCCTCCATTCGACGCAAGCCGTTTGCGTTCCTTGCGCTATTCTTGCGCTCATGACGCGACGACTTGCCGAGGTGGCGAAGAAGGTCGGGGTCAGTGAGGCCACGGTCAGCCGGGTGCTCAACGGCAAGCCCGGTGTCTCGGAGGCCACCCGGCAGGCGGTGCTGTCCGCCCTGGACGTTCTCGGCTACGAGCGGCCCACGCAGCTGCGCGGTGAGCGCGCGCGGCTGGTGGGTCTCGTCCTGCCCGAGCTGCAGAACCCGATCTTCCCGGCGTTCGCCGAGGTCATCGGAGGGGCGCTCGCCCAGCTCGGGCTGACGCCGGTGCTGTGCACCCAGACCAAGGGCGGTGTCTCCGAGGCCGACTACGTGGACCTGCTGCTGCAACAGCAGGTCTCCGGAGTCGTCTTCGCCGGCGGTCTGTACGCCCAGGCCGACGCCCCGCACGACCACTACCGGCGGCTCGCCGAGCGCAACATCCCGGTGGTGCTGGTCAACGCGTCCATCGACGACCTCGGCTTCCCGGGCGTCTCCTGCGACGACGCGGTGGCCGTGGAGCAGGCCTGGCGGCATCTCGCCTCGCTCGGGCACGAGCGGATCGGGCTGGTGCTCGGCCCCGGCGACCATATGCCGTCGGCCCGGAAACTGGCCGCCGCACAGGCGCTCGGGGACCTCCCCGACGAGCATGTCGCCCGCGCGATGTTCTCCCTGGAAGGCGGTCACGCGGCCGCCTCCCGGCTCATCGACCGGGGTGTCACGGGCATCATCTGCGCCAGCGACCCCCTCGCCCTCGGTGCGATCAGGGCGGCCCGCCGCAAGGGTCTCGCCGTCCCCTCCGAGGTCTCGGTGGTCGGATACGACGACTCCGCGTTCATGAACTGCACGGAACCCCCGCTGACCACCGTGCGCCAGCCCATCGAGGCCATGGGGCGGGCGGCCGTGGAGCTGCTGAACGCGCAGATCAGCGGGAGTTCCGTAGCGCCCGAAGAGCTGCTGTTCGAGCCCGAGTTGGTGGTACGCGGGTCCACCGCGCAAGCTCCCCGCCCCTGAGACTCGTCCACCTGTCGAATAATTACAGATTCTGCGCGACATCTTGCGGACATATATTGGCGGTGCTTGAGTGTGCGGCGCCCACCGCTCCTGCCACGAGGGGTCCACCGATGAGAAGCACCGGGTTCCGTCGTACGTTCGCCGCGCTCAGCGTCTGTTCTCTCGCTCTCGCCGCCTCCGCCTGCGGGTCGGGTGACGACGGCTCGGCGAGCGGCAAGACCCGTATCACCGTCAACTGCGAGCCGCCCAGGAGCGCCAAGGTCGATCGCGGCTTCTTCGAGCAGGACATCGCCTCCTTCGAGAAGCGGCACCCGGACATCGACGTCGTGGCACACGACGCGTTCCCCTGCCAGGACCCCAAGACCTTCGACGCCAAGCTCGCCGGCGGACAGATGGAGGACGTCTTCTACACGTACTTCACCGACGCCAGGCACGTCGTCGACATCCGTCAGGCGGCCGATCTCACGCCGTACATCAAGGAGTTGAAGAGCTACGACTCCATCCAGAAGCAGCTGCGCGACATCTACACCGTCGACGGGAAGATCTACGGCATCCCCCGCACCGGCTACTCCATGGGCCTGATCTACAACCGCAAGCTCTTCCAGAAGGCCGGCCTGGACCCCGACCGGCCGCCGACGACCTGGGACGAGGTCCGCGCCGACGCCAAGAAGATCGCGGCCCTCGGCGACGGCACCGTCGGCTACGCCGACTACAGCGCCCAGAACCAAGGGGGTTGGCACTTCACCGCCGAGCTCTACTCCCAGGGCGGGGACGTCGTCGGCCCCGACGGCAAGAAGGCCACCATCGACACCCCCGAGGGCCACGCCGTCCTGCAGAACCTGCACGACATGCGCTGGAGTGACGACTCGATGGGCAGCAAGCAGCTCCTGGTCATCAACGACGTGCAGCAGATGATGGGTTCGGGCAAGCTCGGCATGTATCTCTCCGCCCCGGACAACATCCCGATCCTGGTCAAGGAGAAGGGCGGAGACTACAAGGACCTCGCGCTCGGTCCGATGCCCGGCGGCAAGGGCACGCTCATCGGCGGCGACGGCTACATGTTCAACAAGCACGACACGCCCGCCCAGATCCGCGCCGGCCTCAAGTGGCTCGACCACATGTTCCTCACCCCGGGCACCGGCTTCCTCGGCGACTACGCCCGCGCCAAGAAGGCGAACGCCCCGGTCGGACTGCCCGAACCGCGCCTGTTCACCGGCCCCGCCGACGCCAAGGACCAGCAGGTCAAGAAGGCCAACGCCAATGTCCCGGTGGAGAACTACCAGGCCTTCCTCGACGGCAACCACAGCCTCCAGCTGAAGATCGAGCCGCCGGACGCCCAGCAGATCTACTCCGTCCTCGACTCCGCCGTCTCCGCCGTCCTCACCAAGAAGGACGCCGACATCGACCAGCTCCTCAAGGACGCCTCCGGCAAGATCGACGGCATCCTGGCCCGGGGCTGACGGCCATGACGAAGACGGCCGAGCGGCAGCGGACCAGCACGACCGCCGCCCCCACGGTCCCGGCGCCGTCCCCGGCAGGGGACCGGGGACGGCGCCGCCTCGCCGACCAGGCCCGCGCCTACGCCTTCCTCCTCGGCGGCCTGATCTGCTTCGCCCTGTTCTCCTGGTACCCGGCGATCCGCGCCGTCGTGATCGCCTTCCAGAAGTACACGCCGGGCTCCTCGCCGCAGTGGGTCGGCACCGCCAACTTCACCCGCGTCTGGCACGACCCCGAGTTCTCCGCGGCCTGGCGCAACACCCTGACCTTCACGCTCCTCGCCCTGCTGATCGGCTTCGCGATCCCCTTCGTGATGGCCCTCGTCCTCAACGAACTCCGGCACGCCAAGGCGTTCTTCAGGATCGTGGTCTACCTCCCGGTGATGATCCCGCCCGTGGTCAGCGCCCTGCTGTGGAAGTGGTTCTACGACCCCGGGGCGGGCCTCGCCAACGAGGCGCTGCGCTTCCTGCACCTGCCCACCTCGAACTGGTCCAACGGCGCCGACACCGCGCTCGTCTCCCTGGTCCTCGTCGCCACCTGGGCCAACATGGGCGGCACCGTCCTGATCTACCTCGCCGCCCTTCAGTCCATCCCCGGCGAGTTGTACGAGGCGGCCGAGCTGGACGGAGCCAACCTGCTGCAGCGCGTAAGGCATGTGACGATCCCTCAGACACGCTTCGTGATCCTGATGCTGATGCTCCTTCAGATCATCGCCACCATGCAGGTCTTCACCGAACCGTTCGTGATCACGGGCGGCGGCCCCGAGAACGCCACCGTCACCGTGCTCTACCTGATCTACAAGTACGCCTTCCTCTACAACGACTTCGGCGGTGCCTGCGCCCTCAGCGTCATGCTCCTGCTGCTGCTCGGCGCCTTCTCCGCCGTCTATCTGCGCCTGACCCGCTCCGGGGAGGAGGACGCGTGAGCACCCGGACCCTGATCTCCCCGGCGACCCTGGCCCGCCCCCGCGGCAAGGCCCTGTACTGGACCGTCTTCACCGCCGTCGTCCTGCTCTTCGCCCTCGCCTTCCTCTTCCCCGTGTACTGGATGGTGACCGGCGCGATGAAGTCGCCGGACGAGATCGCGCGGACCCCGCCGACCCTCGTCCCCGAACACTGGCACCTCGGCGGCTACACGGACGCCTGGGAGCTGATGCAGCTCCCGCAGCATCTGTGGAACACGGTCGTCCAGGCGGCCGGCGCCTGGGTCTGCCAGCTGGTGTTGTGCACCGCTGCCGCCTACGCCCTCTCCCGGCTCCGGCCCGCCTTCGGCAGGCTGATCCTCGGCGGCATCCTCGCCACCCTCATGGTCCCGGCGCAGGCCCTGGTCGTACCGAAGTACCTCACCGTGGCGGACCTGGGACTGCTCAACAAACCCGTCGCCATCTGGCTGCCGGCCGTCGCCAACGCCTTCAACCTCTATCTGCTCAAGCGGTTCTTCGACCAGCTCCCGCGCGATGTGCTGGAGGCCGCAGAGATGGACGGCGCCGGAAAGCTGCGCACGCTCTGGTCGATCGTGCTGCCCATGTCCCGGCCGGTGCTGGGGGTGGTCTCGATCTTCGCCCTCGTCGCCGTCTGGCAGGACTTCCTCTGGCCGCTGATGGTCTTCTCCGACACCGACAAGCAGCCCATCAGCGTCGCTCTCGTCCAGCTGTCGCAGAACATCCAGCTCACCGTGCTCATCGCCGCGATGGTCATCGCGAGCCTCCCGATGGTCGCGCTCTTCCTGGTCTTCCAGCGGCACATCATCGCCGGGATCAGCGCGGGCGGCACCAAGGGCTGACGCCCTCCCTCCGACAGAAAGGCACGCACTGTGGGACCGTCCCGCCATGCCCAGAAGGAGTGGTGGCGCTCCGCCGTCATCTACCAGGTCTACGTCCGCAGCTTCGCCGACGGCGACGGCGACGGCACCGGCGACCTCGCGGGCGTCCGTGCCAGGCTGCCGTATCTCGCCGAACTCGGTGTGGACGCCCTGTGGTTCAACCCCTGGTACCTGTCGCCGATGAAGGACGGCGGCTACGACGTCGCCGACTACCGCGCCGTCGACCCGGCCTTCGGCACCCTCGCCGAGGCCGAGAAACTGATCGCCGAGGCCCGCGAGCTCGGCATCCGCACCATCGTCGACATCGTGCCCAACCACGTCTCCGACCAGCACCCGTGGTTCCGGGCCGCGCTCGCCGCCGGACCCGGCAGCCCCGAACGCGAGCTGTTCCACTTCCGGCGCGGACGCGGCGCGCACGGCGAACTGCCGCCCAACGACTGGCCGTCGCAGTTCGCCGGCTCCACCGAACCGGTGTGGAGGCGCCTGCCCGACGGCGACTGGTACCTCCACCTGTTCACACCCGAGCAGCCCGACCTCAACTGGGCCCACCCGGCCGTCCGTCAGGAGCACGAGGACATCCTGCGCTTCTGGTTCGAGCGGGGTGTCGCGGGCGTCCGCATCGACTCCGCCGCCCTGCTCGCCAAGGACCCGGCCCTCCCCGACCTCGCCGACGCCCCCGACCCCCATCCCTTCGTCGACCGCGACGAGCTCCACGACATCTACCGCTCCTGGCGGGCGGTCGCCGACGAGTACGACGGCATGTTCGTCGGCGAGGTGTGGCTTCCGGACGCCGAACGCTTCGCCCGCTACCTCCGCCCCGACGAACTGCACACGGCCTTCAACTTCAGCTTCCTGTCCTGCCCTTGGGACGCGCAACGGCTGCGCACGTCCATCGACACGACCCTCGCCGAGCACGCTCCCGTCGGCGCCCCCGCCACCTGGGTCCTGTGCAACCACGACGTCACCCGCACGGTCACCCGGTACGGCCGCGCGGACACCGGCTTCGACTTCGCCACGAAGGCCTTCGGCACTCCGACCGACCTCGCCCTCGGCACCCGGCGCGCCCGCGCGGCGGCCCTGCTCTCGCTCGCCCTCCCCGGCTCCGTCTACCTCTACCAGGGCGAGGAACTGGGCCTGCCCGAGGCCGACATCCCCCCTGAGCGTGTCGAGGACCCGATGTACTTCCGCTCCGGCGGCACGGACCCGGGACGCGACGGGTGCCGGGTGCCACTGCCGTGGGCGGCCGAGGCGCCGTACGCAGGATTCGGCGGGGAGCCCTGGCTGCCGCAGCCCGCCGGCTGGCCCGAGTACGCGGCCGACCGCCAGGCAGCCGACCCCGCCTCGATGCTGAGTCTGTACCGGGCCGCGATCGCACTCCGGTCGGCATTCGGCGAGGGCCCGCTCACCTGGCTGCCCTCACCCGAGGGTGTCCTCGCCTTCGCCCGTGCGGAGGGCGCCGTGTGCGTCGTGAACCTCGCCGACGACAGCGCCGACCTCCCGTCCCACACCGAACTCCTGCTGAGCAGCGGCCCGTTGGATGCGGACGGCCGACTGCCCACCGACACGGCGGTCTGGCTGCGCGGCTGAAACTGCACACCGCTGTCCCCGAACCCCGCTGTCCCCGAACCCAGCTGTCCCTGCCCCCCAGCTGTCCCCGTACCTCGCTGTCCCCGTACCCCCACCCCGAAGGGATCGGCACATGTCCAGGTCCAGTTCTGTCAGGCGCATGCCAGCAATCGGGGCGGTCGTCGCCCTCGCGGCCGGCGCGCTCGTCACCCTCGCTCCGGCCGCCCACGCCGCCGCCGGCGCCACCCTGCCCTTCACCTCCGTCGAGGCCGAGTCCGCGACGACCACCGGCTCGAGGATCGGCCCCGACTACACCCAGGGCACCCTCGCCTCGGAGGCCTCCGGACGGCAGGCCGTACGTCTCGCCTCCGGCCAGCGCGTCGAGTTCACCGTGCCGCGCGCGGCCAATGCCGTGAACCTCGCCTACAGCGTGCCCGACGGCCAGTCCGGCTCGCTCGACGTGTACGTCAACGGCACCAGACTCGCCAGGACGCTCCCGGTGACCTCCAAGTACTCCTA
This sequence comes from Streptomyces sp. NPDC005648, assembly GCF_040605395.1. NCBI lineage: Bacteria > Bacillati > Actinomycetota > Actinomycetes > Kitasatosporales > Streptomycetaceae > Streptomyces > Streptomyces sp. NPDC005648. The sequence continues at coordinate 52,412 of NZ_JBEXCS010000010.1, forward strand.
CATCGACACGGGCTGGATCCCGGGCGCCAAGACACACCACTTCTTCGACGACGCCCGCATGTTGCTCGGCCAGAACCTCCAGCCGGGCGACACGGTCGCCTTCCAGTCGACCGGCACCCAAGTCACCGTGGACGTCGCCGACTTCGAGCAGGTCGGTGTCGCCGCCACCCAGCCCGCCGGCTCGGTCTCGGTCACCTCCAAGGGCGCCGACCCCAGCGGCACCGGCGACTCCACCCAGGCCTTCCGGGACGCGATCGCCGCCGCCCAGGGGGGAGTGGTCTGGATCCCGCCGGGCGACTACAGGCTGACGTCCTCGCTCAGCGGCGTCCAGAACGTCACCCTGCAAGGGGCCGGCAGCTGGTACTCCGTGGTCCACACCTCCCGTTTCATCGACCAGTCCAACTCCTCCGGCAACGTCCGCATCAAGGACTTCGCGGTCATCGGCGAGGTCACCGAGCGCGTCGACTCCAACCCGGACAACTTCGTCAACGGCTCGTTGGGGCCCAACAGTTCGGTCTCCGGGATGTGGATCCAGCACCTGAAGGTCGGCCTGTGGCTGACGGGCAACAACGACAACCTCGTCATCGAGAACAGCCGCATCCTCGACACCACCGCCGACGGCATCAACCTCAACGGCACCGCGAGGGGCGTGCGTGTCCGGAACAACTTCCTGCGCGACCAGGGCGACGACGCGCTCGCCATGTGGTCGCTGTACTCGCCCGACACCGACTCCAGCTTCGAGAACAACACCGTCTCGCAGCCCAACCTCGCCAACGGCATCGCGATCTACGGCGGCACCGACATCGCCGTCAGGAACAACCTGGTCTCCGACACCAACGCCCTCGGCAGCGGCATCGCGATCTCCAACCAGAAGTTCCTCGACCCCTTCTCCCCGCTCGCCGGCACGATCACGGTCGACGGCAACACCCTCGTCCGGACCGGCGCGATGAATCCCAACTGGAACCACCCCATGGGCGCGTTGCGCGTCGACTCCTACGACAGCGCCGTCAACGCCACCGTGAACATCACCAACACCACCGTCACCGACAGCCCTTACAGCGCCTTCGAGTTCGTGTCGGGCGGCGGACAGGGCTACCCGGTCAGGAACGTCACCGTGGACGGCGCGACCGTACGGGGCACCGGTACGGTCGTCGTCCAGGCGGAGGCCCAGGGCGCGGCCACCCTCCGCAACGTCACGGCGACGGGCGTCGGCGCCGCGGGAATCTACAACTGCCCCTACCCGGCGAACTCCGGCACCTTCGCCCTCACCGACGGCGGCGGCAACTCCGGCTGGAGCAGCACCTGGGCGGACTGCTCGACCTGGCCGCAGCCCGGTCAGGGCAACCCCGACCCCGACCCGAACCGCAACCTGACCAAGGGCCGTCCGGCCACCGCGACCGGCTCGCAGGACGTCTACACACCCGGCAAGGCGGTCGACGGTGACGCCGGCAGCTACTGGGAGTCGACCAACAACGCCTTCCCGCAGTCCTGGACGGTCGACCTGGGCTCCTCCTACGCGGTTCGCCGGCTGGTGCTGAAGCTGCCGCCGTCCTCCGCCTGGGGCGCCCGCACCCAGACCGTCACCGTGCTGGGCAGCACCGACGGTTCGGCCTATTCGACCGTCCTCGGCGCCACCGGCTACCGTTTCGATCCGGCGACCGGCAACACCGCCACCGTCTCCCTGCCCACGGGCACCGGCCTGCGCTATCTGCGCCTGTCCGTCAGCGCCAACACCGGCTGGCCCGCAGGGCAGTTCAGCGAGGTGGAGGCGTATCTGACTTCGTGACCCCGTCCTCGGGGACCCCGCGTTTCGCCGCCTGGATCTGCCGGTACACATGCGTGCGCAGCTCGGCGAAGCGCGGGTCCACGCGGGTGTGCAACTGGTCGCGTTCGGCGGGCAGATCGATGGTGAGCTGTTCCTGTACGACGGTGGGGGAGGCGGACAGGACGACGACCCGTTCGCCGAGGTACACGGCCTCGTCGATGTCGTGGGTGACGAACAGGATCGTCATTGCGCGCTCACGCCACAGCCGTCGTACCAGGTCCTCCAGATCGGCGCGGGTCTGGGCGTCGACCGCCGCGAACGGCTCGTCCATCAGGAGCACTTGAGGTTCGTAGGCCAGTGCGCGGGCGATGGCGACGCGCTGCTGCATCCCGCCGGACAGCTGCCACGGGTATGCCCCGGCCGCGTCCGACAGACCCACCGACTCCAGCGCGCCGGCGACCAGCTCCCTGCGCCGCTGTTTGCTCAAGTCCTTCTGTTTCAGCGGGAGTTCGACGTTTTCGCCGACCCGCATCCACGGGAACAGGCTCCGCCCGTACTCCTGGAACACGAAGGCCATGCCCGGCGGCGGTCCGCTCACCTGCTTGCCGGAGAGCGTGACACGGCCCGCGGTCGGTGTGAGCAGTCCGCCCACGCACTTCAGCAGGGTGGTCTTGCCGCAGCCCGACGGGCCCACGAGACAGACGAGTTCGCCCGCCTCCACGGTGAAGGTGAGGTCCCGTACCGCCTCGACGCGGCGGCCGGAACCCTCGTAGACCTTCCGCAGGCCGGATACGTCGAGCGCGTGCATGGACCGCCCTTTCACGATGTTCACGGGGACCGCCGGGTGGACGCGCGCAGGCCGTGGTACCAGGCGAGAACCCGTCGTTCGACCAGCTGGAAGACGACGGAGAGCAGGAAGCCGAGCAGGCCGAGGACGAGGATGCCGGTCCACATGTCGGGGATCGCGAAGCTCCGTTGGAACTGAACGATGGTGAAGCCGATGCCGCCGCTCGCCGCGAACATCTCGCTGATGACCATCAGGATGATGCCGATGGAGAGCGCCTGGCGCAGACCGGCGAAGATCTGTGGGCTCGCCGAGCGCAGGACCAGCTTCCGCAGTCGGGCGACGCCCGTGATGCCGTAGGAGCGGGCGGTCTCCAGCATGACCGGGTCGACCGCGCGTACGCCTTCGACGGTGTTGAGCAGGACCGGCCAGACGCAGCCGCTCGCGATCACGACGATCTTCATGGTGTCGCCGATGCCCGCGAACAGCATGATGACGGGGACGAGGACGGGCGGCGGGATCGCGCGCAGGAACTCCAGGACGGGCTCGCAGACCGCCCGCACCCGCCGGTAGGAGCCGATGACCGTGCCGAGCGCGATGCCGGCGACCGCCGCGAGCGCGTAGCCGGCCGCCAGGCGCCAGACGCTCGGGAGGACGTCCGTACGCAGCCGGTCGCCCGTCCAGACGTCCGGGAACGTCTTCAGGATCGTGCGCAGGGGCGGCCAGAAGGGGTTGGTGCTGCCGTCCGACGCGGCCCACCACACCGCGACGAGCACCAGCGGCAGGGCGAGCGCGAAGAACACCCGCGGCAGCAGACGCCTCACACCGCCACCTCCCCGCGCACCGACTGGTGCCAGGCCAGCGCCCGTCGCTCCACCGTACGGGCGCCCACGTTGACGATCAGTCCCAGCAGCCCGGCGACCACGATCAGCGCGTACAGGTCGGGCACCGCCTGCGAGGTCTGTGCGACGGCGATGCGCTGCCCCAACCCCGGTGCGCCGATGACGAGTTCGGTGGTGATGGCGAGGATCAGCGCCACCGCCGCGGCGAGCCGGACGCCCGTCATGACGTACGGCAGCGCGGTCGGCCACAGCACATGACGGACCCGCGCCCAGGTGCCGAGACCGTACGAGCGTGCCGTCTCCTCGGCGACCGGGTCGACGTCCTGGACGCCGTACAGCGTCTGGATCAGGACCTGCCAGAAGGAGGCGTAGACGACGAGCAGCAGTACCGACCTCAGCTGGGTGCCGTACAGCAGCACCGCGAGGGGGATCAGGGCGACCGAGGGGATCGGCCGCAGGAACTCGATCGTCGAGGCAGTGGCCTCGCGCAGATACGGCACGATCGAGACGAGCACGCCGACGGCGACACCGGCGCCGACCGCGATGGCGAGGCCGATCGCCCAGCCGGTGAGGGTGTCACCGAGCGCCGACCAGAACGCGCCGTCCTTCAGCTCGCCCCACAGGGCCGAGGCGATACGGCTGATGGGCGGGAAGTAGGCCTCCTTGACCAGGCCGAGCCGCGGCACCGCCTCGCCGAGGGCGAGGAAGGCCGCGAGCCCGGCCGCGCCGAGCGCGGTGTTCAGCCCCCTCACGGCAGCAGGGTGTCGAGGTCGGGTGCCTTCTTGAAGAAACCGAACTCCTGGCCGAGCTTCGCCTGGGTCTCGATCGAGGCCCGGTTCGCGTCGGCAGGCCACTTGGGGAGGGTCACCTGGGACAGCACCGGTGCGGGGACCTTGGTGTACGAGGAGACGATCTGCCGCACCTCGTCCGGGTGGGCGTCCGCGTAGGCGAGGGACTGAGCGGTGGCCGTCTGGAACCCCTTCACCACCGCGGGGTTCTGCTGCGCGTACCGCGCCGACGTGAAGTACATGGCGACGGTGAGGCCGGGCGCCACGTCCACCAGCGGAGAGGCGATCTCCTGTCCGCCCTGGTCCTTGATGGTGGTGAGCGCCGGCTCCACGGCCATCGCGGCGTCGACCTCTCCCTTGTCCAGCGCGGCCGGCATCTGGTCGAAGGGGATCTCCACCATCTTCACCTTGTCCGGGTCCCCGCCCGCCTTCGTCACCGACTCCCGGACCGACAACTCCACGACGTTCTTGAGGGTGTTGACGGCGACCTTCTTGCCCTCCAGGCCCTTCGCCGACTTCAGGGAGCTGCCCTTTCTCACCAGCAGGGCCCCGAAGTCCTTGCCCTGCACGCCGGTCGAGGCGACCCCGTTCGAAATCGCCTTCAGGGCAACGCCGTTGGACTGGGCGAGCATCAGGGAGAACACATTGGAGAAGCCGAACTGGTACTGCCCGGAAGCCACCGCCGGCACGATCGCGGCGCCGCCCGACGCGAGGGTCGGCGACAGCTTCAGGCCCTGCTTCCGGTAGAAGCCCCGCTTCTCGCCGAGGTAGAGCGGCGCCACGTCGACGATCGGGATGAGCCCCACCCTGACCGTGGTGACGCCTGCGGACGACGTGCTCCCGCCGGCCGAACTCCCGCTCGACGAGCCACAGGCCGTCGCGACGAGCAGCAGGGCGCCGGCAGCGAGCCCCGCGGACAGACGACGCATGACTCCTCCTGTACAGACAACGTGCAACGGTGTTCCGACAGGTCGTGCGCAGAGCGCACAGTAGTGCGCGTGTGTGCTCAGCGTGAAGGTAGAGCCGTCCGAAGAATCCGGTCAATGGGTTCGCTGACAACATTGTTGACACTTTTGGGGGCGGCGATGTCCCGTCCCCGGGATCACAGGTCCAGCACGAGCCGCTTCCCCAGACAGCGGGAGACACAGATCATCATCGTCTCCCCGCTCTCCCGCTCCTCGGCGGTGAGCACGGAGTCCCGGTGGTCCGGGGTGCCCTCCAGCACATCGGTCTCACAGGTGCCGCAGGTGCCCTCGGTGCAGGAGAACAGCACCTCGACACCGGCGCCGCGCACGGCGTCGAGCACCGAGACGTCCGGGGCGACGGTGACGGTACGGCCGCTCTGCGCCAGCTCGACCTCGAACTCCGCGTTCTCGCCGCCCTGACGGGCCTTCGGCGTGAACCGTTCGACCCTCAGCCGCTCGCCCGGGCAGCGCTCCTCGACGGCGTCCAGCAGCGGCCCGGGACCGCAGCAGTAGACGAGGGCGCCCTCGGGCAGGTCGTCCAGCACGGAGGCGAGGTCCAGCAGTCCCGTCTCGTCCTGCGGGCAGACGGTCACCCGGTCCCCGTAGCGCCCCAACTCGTCGGTGAAGGCGATGGAGTCGCGCGTCCTGCCGCCGTACAGCAGGGTCCACTCGGCGCCCGCCGCCTCCGCCGCGGCGAGCATCGGCAGGATCGGCGTGATCCCGATCCCGCCCGCGATGAACCGGTAGCGGGGCGCGCTCTCCAGCCGGAAGTGGTTGCGCGGCCCGCGCACCCGCACCTTGTCGCCCTGCCCCAACTGCTCGTGCACATGGGCGGATCCGCCCCGTCCGTCCGGCTCCCGCAGCACCGCGATCCGCCACCCGGAGCGGTCCGCCGGGTCCCCGCACAGCGAGTACTGGCGCTCCAGTCCGGGCCCCAGCACCACATCGACATGGGCGCCCGGCTCCCACGGGGGCAGGTCCTCGCCGAGCGGATGGCGCAGGGTGAGGGCGAGCACGCCGTCGGCCGCGAACTCCCTGCGGTCAACGACGAGTTCGGCTTCGTACACGGTCATGAGCTGTTTCCTTGAGACTGGTGTCCTCGCGGCTGGTGTCCTTCGGGGTGGGCGAGCATCCACTCCCACATCTCCACCGGATCCTGGGCGGAGTGCTCGGCCCCGCAGTGGCAGGTGCCGTGCAGGACATCGGTGCCCGGCAGCCAGTCGATGCGGTAGATCTCGCCGGTGGGGCTGCTCACAGGACCTTCTCCACCGGCTTGTCGCCCTCCTCGACCAGCCGGGCGAGGATACGGCGCGCCGCCAGGCCACCGGTGTCGATGTTGATGCTGAGCTCCTGGTACCCGGTCCGCTCGGTGCCGAGGGTGCGCTGCAGCAGATTGAGCGCGTCGACGTCCTGCATCACCACGGTGTGGTTGTTGCCCCGCAGGAACTCGGTCACCTCGTCGTCCTCGACGGCCCAGTCACGGGAGACCATCCAGAAGTCGTACACGTGACCGTCGCCGGACGGAGTGATCGCGTACGTGATCTCGGTGTGGAAGGCGTTGGGGTCGGTGCCGTCGGCCTCCGGCAGTACACCCACCGGGGCGATCCGGCTGTGCAGCAGGTACAGGCACGGGGCGTGGTACTCGATGTCCTGCCAGCGGGTGATCCGGCCCGCGATGCCGGTGGACTTGGCGTAGAACGGCGGGCACTCGGCGTCGTCCATGTGCCGGCTGACCCGGACTATGCCCGCGCCCTCGTCGACCTCGGTGGTGATCGGCGTCTCGGCGACCTCCGGGGTGCCGATGTAGCCGCCGTGCAGATAGGTCTCGTGGGAGAGGTCGAGGAGGTTGTCGACGAGCAGGCCGTAGTCGGCGTCGATCGGTTCCATACCGCGGACGGTGACCCAGCCGGGGGAGTCGAGGTGCCTGGCCCGGGGAATGGTGCCGGCGTCGGCGAGCGCCGGGTCGCCGATCCACACCCACACCAGGGAGTCCTGCTCGACCACGGGGTAGGAGGCGACCCGGGCGGTGCGGGGTACGCGCTTCTGCCCCGGCACATACACGCACGTACCGCTCGTGTCATAGGTGAACCCGTGGTACCCGCACACGAGTTTGTCGCCGTCGAGCCGGCTGGGCTTCTCATGGAGCGGGAACCGGCGGTGCACACAGCGGTCGGCCAGCGCGACCGGGGTGCCGTCCTCCTCGGTCCGGTAGAAGACGAGGGGCTCGCCGAGGATCGTACGGCCGAGAAGCTCCTCGCGGCCGACCTCGTGGCTGTACGCGGCGACGTACCACTGGTTCCTGGCGAAAGCGGTGATGTGCGGCATGGCAGTTCCCGTCCCTGTCGGCGGGGCGCCCTCGCCCCGCGTGCCGTGGTTGAAATCAGGGTCGTGAGACTTGCCCACGCTCGGCAAGGAGGCTTCTGCCAGACGGAAGTACTTCTGTAAAGAGGCTGGTCAGAGCCTTGTTCTGCCACCCCCCAGACGCCAGAGTCGAGTGCCGCGTGGTACGGCCACTCGGTTTCAAGCTCGGGGAGCCGGAGACGGCGACGGCGACGGCGAGTACGACGACTCACAACCTGGCGTTAATCGCCCAACAATATCCACTTAGCCCTCGGGGCGAATCCGGGTCGAATCCGCGCCCTTTTCGGTTGTCGAGCGTGTTGCCGCTGGTCAGGCTGGTGTGAGGCCGCGTGCTGGCTCGCCTGCGGCTCTGGGTGGCGCGGCGAGCAGTCGGGCCGATGAGCCGCTGAAGAGGCACTGAGTGGCGGTGGTCGGCTGCCAGGGGGCGGGGGCTGACCAGCGGATTCCTCGCTGTTGGGGGCGGTCGCCTTCGTGATCATGTCCTGCGGAAATGTCTTGAGGCGGGATGGCTGATGCGTGACGGCCCGGATTGGTGGTTCTTGGCCGAGACCGACCTCGCGAGCGTTTCAGGGACCGTCCGGGAGCCGCGCGGTGGGCAGGGCATGTGGCAGTGGCCCCGCCGTGTTGCGTGGTAGCTGTCGCTGGCTCTCGCAACGTCCGGTGCACCCCGGAACTGCCCGTTCCGTGGGGCGGACATCAGCACAGCCGGGTCGGTTCGCCGTCGCCTACGTCGACCTGGAAATTTTGGTACCTCAACGAGCTCATGGACGTCCGCGAGGGCCATTGCGTGGTGCTCAAGTAAGTACAGCCCGGAAGCCCGCTTCAACGGGGCGACCCTCGCTTGGGGCACCGTAAAGGAGGCCGAGCAGGGTTGGTCGACGGAAATGGGCCCCTGGACCTGACTCTCCGTTCCGGTGAGATCGCGGTTTCCTCGAGATCCTCGACCCCGGCGTCGGTCTGAGATCTTGGAAGTGGTCTACAGGGCGCGCTTGCCCAGCGGCTGCGCGTTCTGGCCGAGGGGGGTGCACTAGCCATAGCGGAGTCCGCTCGGGGCTGCCCACCCGGACGCGACACGGACTGATTGTGGCCGCCACGCCCCACGTGCCGCGCCCGGATAGGTGTCGGATACCGAACGCAGCCCTTCTCCATCTCGAACAGAACCCGGCGAACATGGAACCGCCCATGCCGGGCCGGCATCACGGACGGGGAAATCGGCATTGGCGGTGCCGGAAGCCGCGGGTCCACCATGGAATGGTCGGTGAACGGCATTGGGTCTGCGGCGCCGCTCCGGGACCGTCGTTGCCGACCGCGACGGCAGCGGGGCTCGCGGTCGGGAAGTTGGGAAGAGATGAAACACTACGACCTCGTCGTGCTCGGGGCGGGCAGCGGAAACATGCTGCTCGGCCCAGAGACGGCGCATCTGCGGACGGCCATCGTGGAGCCCGCCCGGTTCGGGGGGACCTGCCTGAACCGCGGGTGCATCCCGTCGAAGATGTTCGTCGTGGCCGCCGATGCGGCGACCGCGGCCAGGTCGGCGAAGCGGTTGGGCGTACACGCCACAGTCGATCACGTCGACTGGAAGGCCATCCGTGACCGGGTGTTCGGCCGGATCGACCCGCTCCACGACAGCGCGGTCGCCTACCGCCGCCTGGCGACGGATGTCTACACCGAACCGGCGCGCTTCGTCTCGGCGAAGGTGGTGGAGGTCGGATCGCAAAGGATCAGCTCCGAAGCGTTCGTCGTCGCGGTAGGGGCACGTCCGGTGGTGCCGGCGATCCCGGGTCTCGAGGACGTCCCCTTCCATACCTCCGATACGATCATGCGGATCGACGAAGTCCCCGAGTCCCTGGTGATCGTCGGAGGCGGGTTCATTGCGGCCGAACTGGGTTACGTCTTCGGCGCGTTGGGATCGAGGGTCACGATCGTGCAGCGGGGGCCGCGGCTGCTGCCGCAAGAGGATGAGCAGGTGTCGGCCCGGTTCACCGAAATCGCCGCTGAGCGTCACCGGCTCCTGCTGAACACCGAGGTCGTGTCCGTCGAGGCCCGGGGGCAGGGCGTCGCGGTCCACGTCGCCGGAACCGCTGGGCGCGACCGGCGTGAGACGGTCCAAGCAGCCGCGTTGCTCATCGCTGTGGGGCGCCGGCCCAACACCGACCGCCTCGACGCCGCGGCCGCCGGGCTGGAACTTGACGAGCACGGCCACATCGTGACCGACGACGCCTACCGGACTTCGGTGCCAGGCATCTGGTCGCTCGGCGATGCCACGAACCACTTCCAGCTCAAGCACATGGCCAACGCCGAAGTACGCGTGGTGCGTCACAACCTCCTGTACCCCGACGACATCCGCACGCTTGCCCCCCGCCTGGTTCCGCACGCGGTCTTCTCCAACCCCCAGGTGGCCAGCGTCGGCCTGACCGAACGACAGGCGCGGGAACGCGGAATCGACTGCCTGATCGGTGTGCGTGACTACGCCGACACCGCTTATGGATGGGCACTGGAGGACACCACAGGCTTCGTCAAGGTGCTGGCGGATCCAAGCGACCGGACGCTGATCGGTGCGCACATCATCGGCCCGCAGGCCGCGACACTGATCCAGCCCTTGATCCAGGCGATGACGCTGGGCCTGACCGTGGACCAGATCGCCCGTGAGGTCCTCTACATCCATCCCGCTCTCACCGAAGTGGTCGAACAAGCGCTGCTGGCGCTGTGACGGGCAGCCCACCGTGACCGAGTGATACGGACGCCCCGCCGCAGGGGCGGTCAGTGCACGGAGTTGGCAGCGGCGACGATGGCGCGGTCGACTGCCCCCGGGCTGATCGCAGGAACGTCATGACCGGAGCGTGTGTAGCTGATGGGGGCGCCCACTCGCCTGGCCTCGAACTTCTGGGCAGCCGTTGGCACGGCGTGGTCCTCGGTCGAGATGACCCCCCGCTTCGGCGTCACGTCCGTCGCAGGGTGGGGTCGTATGTTCTGCGTGAACTGGGGCCGGTGCTCTCGCCGGACCTCGTCCCTGACGATGCGCGGCTGGCTCCCGAGCAGTGGTGTGGGCACTTCGACGGGTACGAACAGGCACGGTCGCGACGAGGTGGCCGCGATGCCGGCGGCGGGGTGACGACCATGTGACGACGGCGACTTCAGCATGCCGAATTCTGCTTTCACAGGGCTTGAACCCCTGCCTTTTCTCCGTGACTTGGAGCTTCAGTGCATTACAGAGTCATCGCGCCGGGCGCACTCGCCACCGTCTCCCTTCTACTGGCCGTCCCGGCATTCGCGGCGACCTACACACCTGGCGCTCAGGGCATCGGCGACCCCTACTACCCCGCCTACGGCAACGGTGGATATGACGTCTCCCACTACGACCTGCGGTTGAGGTACCAGCCCGTCACGGACGAGCTGGAGGGCACGGCCACTCTGCGGGCTCGTACCACCCAGGACCTCAGCCAGTTCGACCTGGACTTCCTACTGAACGTGAGCGAGGTGCGGGTCAACGGCGTCGAAGCCGCGTTCACGACCTCCGGTGAGCACGAGCTGGTGATCACTCCCAGGACCGGCCTGGCCAAGGGCACGGACATCACCGTCGTGGTGCGCTACCGCGGGATACCCTCGTCGAAGAAGGCGTACGGCTTCACCACCTGGCTGCACACCGCCGACGGCGCGGTCGCGGCCAACGAGCCGGAGTCGGCGTGGTGGTGGTTCCCCAGCAACGACCATCCCCTGGACAAGGCAACCTACGACGTGTCGGTGCGAGTGCCGGAAGGCACCCAGGCCATCTCCAACGGCAGGCTCCGGTCGACGCGTTCCCGGGGCGGCTGGACGACCTATCACTGGCGGTCGGACAAGCCGCAGGCCACCTACCTCGCCACGCTCGCGGTCGGAAAATTCGACATCACGACCGGCAAGAGCGAGAGCGGCATCCCCATCATCAACGCCTACAGCAAGAACCTCGGTGACAGGGACGCAGCGGCCCGGGCCAGCGTGGAGCGCACCGGGGAGATCGCCGACTGGCTGAGCGGGTACTTCGGACCGTATCCCTACAACGCGCTCGGCGGGTATGTGCCGGACGTGCCCACGGGGTTCGCGTTGGAGACCCAGACCCGGCCCTACTACAGCCCCCGGCAGTTCGCGAGCGGGCCCAACCCATCGGTGGTCGTGCACGAGTTGGCCCACCAGTGGTACGGGGACGATGTCTCCCTCAAGGGCTGGAAGGACATCTGGATCAGCGAGGGCTTCGCGCGCTACGCCCAGTGGCTGTGGTCCGAGCACGAGGGTCAGGGCACGACGCAGGAGCTCGCAGACAAGGTGTACGCCTCGCATCCGGCCGACGACGCGTTCTGGACGGTGGCGCCGGGTGATCCGGGGCCGGACAACCAGTTCGACATCGCCGTCTACGACCGCGGGGCGCTGGCGATCCAGGCACTGCGCAACGAGATCGGTGACGACGCGTTCTTCGCCGTGCTCAAGGGGTGGCCGCAGAAGCACACCTACGGCAACGCGTCGGTCGCGGACTTCCAGCAGTACGCCGAGAAGGTGTCCGGCAAGGACCTGGGCCCGCTGTTCGACACATGGCTCTTCGAGCCGGCCAAGCCGGCGGGGCGCGCCGCGGCCCGCATGTCCTCTCTCCCGGCTCAGCCCGAGTCCTGGAAGCAGATCGAGGCGACGAACGAGGTGCACAAGCACTGAACCGGCGCCACAGGGGCTGCCGGCCCGCATCCTCCGTCACCGGGTGAACGAACCCCGAACCGCCCCTCCCCGAACATGACGCGGAGCACCGTGATGCCGCGTTTTCCCCGTCACAAGCGCGCCCTTTTCCGCTGAGCGGCGGATCGCCGCGCTGGATCTCTCCATTTCTGAAGGCCCTGGTACGGGCGACGACGGTGTGTCGGCCTCGGCGACCGCCCGGGCCGCACCGGACACAACGGTCACGTCGTGGCCCGTACTCGGATACCGATCTATGCACAGTCAGATAGGACAAGTAGTGCGCATACACAAGCTGGGCGCTGCCCTGGTGGGGGTCGCCGCCGTGCTGGCGCTCACCACCGGGACACCTGCTTCCGAAGCCGCGGCTCCCGCCCGACCTGCTGGAGCAGCGACCCCCGCCCAGTCGGACTCCGACTCACCGGCGCCTGATGCCCAACACAGCGAGCGAGTGGTCCCCGGCACCACGGGCGCGGCGGCTCGAAAGCAACTGCCCGCCGAGGCCTCCCGGCGGTTCTACGAGCTCAACGCCTCCCGGCACCAGGGCTCCGTCGGAGTCTACGAAGACGCGCCGTCCGCCACGGATGCCACCACCGGCGCCCTGTCATCCTGGACGGGGAAGTACCACGCCTACTGGGGTGTCTTCCCCTCCGGCGGGACCATGCACGGCGCACAGGCCACCCACAGCGTGAATGTCTCGACCCCGGTCACCGGCGACGACACCGTCTATGCGCCAACCCTGGACCCGAGCAACGCCACCTGCATCGAGATGACCACCATCTACTCCGGGGGCACGGTCTGGGTCGGTGCGTGGGACTGGTGTGCGGCAAGCCCGGGCTGGGGGAAGTACGTGGTCGTCGACTCCGACTTCGTGGACACCTACACCAAGAAGGTGAACGGCCGGCCGTCGTACTCGGTCCAGGACATTCAGACCAACGCGACGACCAACGAATGGACCTCCTACCTCTACAACTACGACACACACGAATGGGAGACCTTCTTCAAGAGCGCGGACACCGGCAAACTGAGCAATACCGGCGGCGGCTGGGACATGATGGAGGTCTACACCCACTACGACCCCGCGACCGGCGAGGGCCAGTACTGTGCGGAGACCAAGGGCGCGGTGTACCAGACCACGGGACTCAAGTACCAGACCTCCTTCGGCGGAGGGTGGACGGCCGCCACGGAGGCCAACTCGACCGTGGCGACCACGGTGAAGTCGTCCGACCTCGGTTGCTCGGATCTGTCCTATGCGGTGCTGACGCCGAACAGTGGGTTCTCCCTGACCAATGAGAAGAACCCGACTGGCCCCATCAGCAACTCCGCCGGGATGTGTGTGGACAACCGCCTGGGGAACACCACGAACGGCAACCCGGTCCAGCTGTACTGGTGCAACGACACGAACTCGCAGCAGTGGACGCTGCAACTCAACGGCACGATCATGGTCGAGAGCAAGTGCATGGCTGTCAAGGGCGGGGGCACGGCCAACGGCACCCTCGTGGAGCTGTACGACTGCGACGGCTCCGGCGGCCAGAGCTGGCAGACGCGCGCCGATGGCACGATCTACAACCCGCAGTCCGGCAAGTGCCTTGACGGCACCGCCAATTACACCACCGCTCTCACCCAGCTCCAGATCACCAACTGCACCACCGCCGTCAACCAGCGGTGGAACATCCCCACCTGATCCCCACCGTGGGCGGCTTACCGAAGGCTTGCCCAGGCACCCGGTGAGCCGCCTCTCGGGAGAATCCCTGCGTCGGCGGCGAACGCGATAAGCAAGGCCTCGTTCAACCAGCGCGCTCGAGGGACCTAACACCTGCCGGGCCGAAGTGCCTCTTCGGCCCCTGTCGAGGTCCTGTTGGTGCCCGATGCGCCACGGCGGCCGTCGGCGTATCACCTGGTCCCCTACGGTGGTCCACGTCGGCCTCCCACCGGCCCCCGTCGGTGGGAGGCCGCGCTGATGCGGGTCAAGCCGCCGCGCAGCCGTCGGAGTCGTGGAAGCGCGGTCTGCTCGTGCGTACCACGCTCTGCGGGCGACCGTGCCCCGTCGCCAGGGCGATGACTCTGGAACGCGCCGACAGGCCAGGTGATGTGCGCCCCGCGGGCACCGCTCGCGTCTCCCACTCCTCCCTTCCCATACAGAGAGCCGAGCAACGATGCTCGAAGAGCTTCATGTCAGGCCCGAATCAAGGGTCAAACGGCCCGCTACCCGGGCCGGCGACGCGGTCACCCGTCGGATGCCGGCTGTCTTCTTGTCCACCGTGCTCACCACGTTCCTCGTCGCATCCAGCGCACCCACTCCGCTTTACCGCGTCTATCGGGAAAGCTGGCACCTGTCCTCCGGCGCCGTCACCGTGGTCTACGGTGTGTACTGCCTGAGCGTCCTGGTCGCACTCCTGACCGTCGGATCGCTCTCCGACCATGTCGGCCGGCGGCCGGTCATCGGCGCCGCTCTCGTCCTCGAAGCACTGTCCATGCTGCTTTTCCTGCAGGCCGGCGGAGTGACGTCGCTGATCCTCGCCCGGACGCTCCAGGGGCTGGCGACAGGTGCCGCGACGAGTGCACTGGGTGCTGCTCTGCTCGACGTGACCCGGCGGTGGGGCCCGCTCTTCGTCAGCATCGCCCCGCTCATCGGCATGGCGTTGGGGACGCTCGGCACGAGCCTGCTCATGGACCTGATCCCGGCTCACCTCAGCAGCGTGTACACGCTGCTGTTCAGCGCGATGGCCCTGCAGACGCTCGGCCTGGCTTTCTTACCGGAGTCGAGGTCGCCCAGGCCGGGAGCGTGGCCTTCGGTGCGACCCCGGATCCGCGCACCCGAATCGAGTCGCCGAGCCCTCCTCGTCACCGCACCCGTATTCGTGGCCGTGTGGGCCCTGGGCGGCTTCTATCTGTCCCTGGGCCCCGACCTGGTCCAGGGCATAACAGGATCGGGATCGGCGACCGCCGACGGACTGGTCGTGTCCCTGCTGACGGTCAGTGCGATCCCCGCCGTCCTGCTGACCCGGCGTGCCGACGCCGGCCGGACGGCATTGGGGGGTTCCCTGTTTCTGACGTCGGGAGTGGCCCTCACGCTGTTGGCCGCGCACCAGGATTCGCGCACAGCCCTGTACGTGGGGACCGCGGTGGCCGGTGCGGGTTTCGGCCCCGCGTTCCAGGGCGGTGTCCGTCTGGTGACAGCGAACGTACTCGCGACGGAAAGGGCGGGGCTGATGGCCGCCATCTACACCATCACCTATACGTCGATGTGCGTTCCGGTACTCGTCGCGGGTCTACTCGTGGGCGAATACGGCCTTCTGCACTGCACCCTCTTCTTCGGCCTTTTCGTCATGGCGCTCTCGCTGGCGCCGTTCGCGGGTCTGGGAAAATTCCCCGCCCATATATCAAGTAAAATTCTGTGAAAGACAGGTGACATTGTGTTCCTCGTCATGTTCAGTACGGGCTCGTGATAATCAATAACGCGCGAATGCGCGTCCCAGTGCTGCTGGCATTTCTGGCGGCCGTCCTTGTCACGGTGACGAGCGCCTCCGTCACCGCGCGGGCCGCCGACACGGACAGCAAGGCGCCCGCCAATTTCGTGGCGCTCCACGATGTGGCTCCCGCGATTCTGCAGGAAATGCGCTACAGCACGCCGCACAATTTCATCGGAACGCCGATAAACGGCTACGTCGAACCGCTGTGCATCGTCACCGCCCCGACCGCAAAGGCGCTTGCCAAGGCCGAGCGTTACTTCCTGGCCCAGGGCTACACGCTGAAGGTGTACGACTGCTACCGGCCGCAGCGCGCGGTGGACCAGTTCGTCGACTGGGCACAGGACCTGACCGACCTGAAGATGAAGGACGAGTTCTACCCGCAGGTGGACAAGGCCAACCTCTTCTCCGACGGGTACATCGCGGCGAAGTCGGGACACAGCCGTGGCAGCACGATCGACCTCACGCTCGTGAAGCTGCCGGCTCAGCCGACGCGTGCCTACGTGCCCGGGGAGAAGCTTGAGCCCTGCTACGCACCCCAGGCGCAGCGGTTCCCGGACAACTCGATCGACATGGGTACCGGATTCGACTGCTTCGACACGCTTGCGCACACGCTCGACCCGCGCATCGTGGGAGTTCAGCACAGCAACAGGCTGCTGCTCAAGAACGAGCTCGAGTCTGTCGGATTCGTGAATCTCGCCGAGGAATGGTGGCACTTCACCCTCGCCGCCGAGCCCTACCCGGACACCTACTTCAACTTCCCCGTCTCCCGTTCCTCGCTGACCAGCTGACCAGCTGACTGGACAACCGAGGACTTCTGTCCACCGGCGTGCGGCGTCGTCTTCCCGCCCGGAAGGCCGGCGCCGCACGCCTGCCGGCAGTGATATCGCCAACGTCCGGACCGAGCGCTCGAATTCTCATTCCATGCCCCGGTAATCTCCCGCGTCGCTCAGTGAAGGAAGCAGAAACCTTGACCGAACAATCCACCTCTCCTCCGTCCGGATCGCGCCGCAGACCGCTGGTGGTGGTCCTCTTCGGCGGCCGCAGCTCAGAGCACGGCATCTCCGTGGTGACCGCGGGGGCCGTCCTGAGGGCCATCGACCGGAAGAAATACGACGTCCTGCCTGTCGGCATCACCCACGACGGCCGCTGGGTCCTGACGGCGGACGATCCCGACCGTATGACGCTGGCCGACCGGCGGCAGCCCGCGGTCGAGCAGCTCACGGATTCGGACCGGGGCAACGTCGTCATCTCCATCGACCCGACCGACAGGACTGTCGTCCTCAGCGAACGCGGCACGGAGCCCAAGGTTCTCGGCGAAGCGGACGTGGTCTTCCCCGTACTGCACGGACCGTACGGCGAGGACGGCACTGTGCAGGGCCTGCTTGAACTGTCCGGCATCCCCTACGTCGGCGCCGGCGTTCTCGCCTCGGCGATCGGCCAGGACAAGGAGTACATGAAGAGGGTGTTCAGCTCGTTCGGCCTCGCGGTCGGGCCGTACCTGGTGATCAGACCCCGGGAGTGGCAGTTCGACCCGGCGGGCGTCCTGGCACGGATCAGCGGCTTCGCCAGCGGGTACGGCTGGCCGCTGTTCGTGAAACCCGCACGCGCCGGCTCCTCGATCGGTATCACGCGGGTGGACGGCCGGGAGGGGCTGGAGGCCGCGATCGAGGAGGCGCACCGGCACGACGCGAAGATCCTCGTGGAGGCCCTGGTGCGGGGCCGTGAAATCGAGTGCGGCGTGCTCGAGTTCCCCGACGGACCGCGGGCCAGTGTGCCGGCCGAGATCCCGGCGCCCACCGCACAGGCGTACTACGACTTCGAGGCGAAGTACCTCGAGTCCACCCCCGGGGTGGTGCCCGCAGCACTGACCGAGAGCCAGACCGGTGAGGTGCGACGACTGGCCGTCAAGGCGTTCGAGGCCACCTCCTGCGAGGGCCTGGTCCGCGCGGACTTCTTCCTCACCGAGGAGGGACAGTTCATGATCAACGAGATCAACACCATGCCCGGCTTCACCCCCGTCTCGATGTACCCGCAGATGTGGCAGGCCAGTGGCATCGGGTACGGGGACCTGGTGGATCGTCTGCTTCAGGCGGCGCTCCGGCGGAGCACCGGGCTCAGGTGATCCGCCTCATCGGTTCGCCGCGTTCTCCTGGCGATGTAGACCACGGCGACCCGGAAATCCGGGTGAGCAGATCGACTCTGGGTGCGACTGGGCCTTGAGTTTGAAGAGCAGCCGGTTCGCTGAATTCCTGGGGCATCTCCTTGTGGATACCCGAGAATAGACACGAATCCTTGAGTGGGTCGCGCTTGAACGCACTGCGAGCACCATGCGGGGGCCCTCCGTTGATCGTCGATCGGGGGCCGTTTTATGTCATTCCATCATGAGCACGGATGCCGGGTAACGCCAATGCCGATTCGCTAAGAAGTCATGCCGGTTGGGCATCACCGAAGTCCAAGGCGTTTCTGCGGACGGCAGTTCGACAGGAAAAGCAGCGTGGCTAACATGACGCCATGGATATCGACCTCCGGCGTCTCCGCTATTTCGTGACGGTTGCCGAAGAGCTCAGCTTTGTGCGTGGCGCCGAACGACTGAACATGACGCAGCCCGCAGTGAGTCGACAGATCCGCGCCCTTGAGGACGATCTCGGAGCATTGTTGCTCCAACGCGGTCCGCTGGGTACGGCGCTCACGCCGGCAGGTGGTCAGTTGCTGGAGGACGCACGGCCGCTGCTCGCGGCATCGCTGGCTCTGCAGCGGCGAGTCCGCCTTGCCAGCCGTGAGGGGCACCACTTCACCATCGGCTTCATGCCAGGGGTCATCGTCACACCGATCGTCAGGCAGTTCCGGGCGCTGGCACCGGAGGTCAATGTGCAAGTCCTGCACACGACGCCCACCGACCAGGTCGACTATCTGCTCGACGGCCGCGTCGACGTCTGCTTCGTCCGGCTGCCACTGCCGGTCGACACCTTCGAGATCGTTCCCCTGTTCCCCGAGCCGCGCGTTGCCGCTCTCTCCGACGAGCATCCGCTGGCGCAGGCGCAGATGATCGACATCGAGGAGCTGACGCCGTACCGCTTGCTGCAGGACTCCGATGACGTACCCGAGTGGCGCGGTACCGACGTCGACGCGACAGCGGTGCGCAACCGCCGGGAAGACGAGCGGCCGACCTCGATCGAGGAGAGCCTGGAGGCCGTCGCGTCCGGTACCGGGTTCATCGTGGTCCCGGCCGGCCTCGCCGACTTCTACCGGCGCCCCGACATCCGTTACGTCCAGCTGACCGGTGTCGCCCCGCGCATGGTGGCGCTGGCGTACGCCAAGAATCGGAAGATGCCGTCCGTCGACCAGTTCGCCAAGATCGTGATCGAGGCACTCGGTTCGGCATAGAGGTGCCGATGGGCGGCGGTCGGGCACACCCGATGCCGCGGAACTACGCCTTGCGCACCGTCACCGCCACGGCGGGGCGAGAGCGAGCAGAACAACTGTGTACTGACGTTATGCCCGATCGGCATGACGGTTCCCCCAATCGGCATTGGCGGGACGGGCCGTGGGCCCGCAATGCTCGGCGGAGAATGGAAATCGGCTTGACGGAAAAGGTTTTGACAGTGTGTCGTCGCGGCTTGCTCGTGCATGACGCCGCCACAGCTGTCCATGCACCCCTGACAGATGCCGTGACGCGCAGGAGCTGGAGCGCCCTCGGGCTGACCATCCGCCGGTCTGAGGACGAACCTCCAGGTACCGCCCAGTTCTCACGGACAGTCACCCACGCAGGGGCCCACCCCGCCTGGCCCCGCTTCCAGGCACCGGTAGGAGGGGAGAGATGACTGCCTACGACTATGTGGTCGTCGGTGGCGGTACGGCTGGCTGCGTCGTCGCGGCGCGCCTGTCCGAAGACGCGGCGGCGCAGGTGCTCCTCGTGGAGACCGGTTCCGCGATCGGGCCGCCGGCCATGCACCTGCCGGTCGGCTTCCCGCTCATCACGGCCAAGGAGATCATCTGGTCGCGTTGGACGACGCCCCAGCCCGGGACGCTGTCGCGCAGTCATCACTGGCCCGGTGGACGAGTCCTCGGAGGATCGAGTTCGATCAACGCGATGATGCACGTCCGCGCGCACCGAGCCGTCTACGACGGATGGGCGGACAGCGGCGCGAAGGGCTGGAGCTACCCCGAGCTGCTGCCGTACTTCCGCCGGTCGGAGACGGCAATGGGCCGCGACCCCGCCCTGCGCGGCGTCACCGGGCCGGTGTGGGCGGCGCCGACGACCCAGCTCGACAACGCGTCGCTGACCTTCCTCGAGGCACTCACCGAGGCCGGTCACGATCTCACCGGCGACATCAACGGTGAACGTCAGCACGGTGCATTCTGGTGCGATCTGGCGGGGGCAGGCGGCCGCAGACAGAGCGCCGCGGACGCCTATCTGGTCCCGGCGCTGCACCGGCCCAATCTGCACCTGGCAACCGAGGCGGCCGTCAGCCGCCTGCTGATCGAGCGCGGACGCTGCACCGGCGTGGAATACACGTCCTTTGGGATGGTGGAACGAGCCGAGGCGCGCGCCGAGGTCATAATGGCCGCCGGGACGGTGGGCTCCGCACACCTGCTGCTGCTCTCCGGAATCGGTCCCGCAGCACATCTGCGTGCTGTCGGCGTCCCGGTGCTGGCCGACCTCCCCGGCGTCGGGGCCAACCTCCACGATCACCTGCAGTGCCCCGTGGTCTATGCGGCGGAGCGGCAACTGACCACCAGCCATGGCTTCAGTACGGTCAGCGCCCTGGTGCACAGCGGCGCTGCAGCCCTTCCGGACGTCCAGCTGATGCTGCTCGACGCTCCGGCGGACGTCGCCGGGGTCGCGACACCCGAGTATGGACACACGGTCACCTTCGCTCACACGGCGCCCGCAAGCCGGGGGACGGTTCGGCTCCGAAGCTCGAACCCGCACCGGCTGCCGTTGATCGACCCGAACTACCTCGCCGACAGCGGTGATGTGTCCGCCATGCTGACGGCCCTCGGCATAGCGCGCGAACTCGGCCGAATGCCGGCCTGGCATCAGTGGGGGGCACGGGAGACCGCTCCGGGAAAGGGAGACGACCTCGGCACGTACGTCCGCAGGAACGCGGCGACCTTCCACAACCCGGTCGGTACCTGTCGGATCGGGATGGACGACCTCGCTGTCGTAGACCCGGACCTGAAGGTGCACGGCGTAGACGGTCTGCGTGTCGCGGACGCCTCGGTGATGCCGTCCATCCCCAACACCGGGGTCAACGCGACGGTCCTCGCCGTCGCCGAACGGGCTGCCGACACCATCCGACGCGATGCGAAACGGCCCTGAGTACCCGTTGGAAGTCCCAGACCATGGCCGCGTGGCGGCTCTGAATGCGAAGGCACGGTCATAGTGAAGTTCTTGTGGCGGATGGTGGATGAAACGCTCGTCGGAGCAGTGATCCATGCACTCATCTGCCGGCTGCCTCGCGGTACTCCTCGTACGGGCGTCATCGGCGCGAACGCACCACAATCCCGAAGGCCCGCACGGCGGGGCTGAAGTCCAAGGGCGCCGATACCGACGCCAGGCGGTAACCGCCCTCTGTCCGGCAGAGGGCCGAACATCGAGAAGGGTTTTCACATGCCGAGCACTGAATGGCACGAAGTTTTTCTGCCCGACGAGAGTACCCAGCATACGGAACAGGCCCAAGTGTTCAGTGAGCTGCAGCGTAAACGTCTGAAGAAGCATGGCCACGGCAGGGCGCTGCACCGCAATCAGGTAGCCGCTCTGAAGGCCGCCCTCGTGGTGGAAGAAGATCTTCCTGACTACGCGCGGCAGGGCATATTCGCCGCTCCCACTGTCTTCGAGGCACAGGTTCGGCTGTCCAACGGAAACTTCTCCGTCGACCGGGCCCCCGACATCCGCGGGTTCGCGATCAAGGTACTCGGGGCCTCGACGCCGTCATCCGTCGCCGTCGAGCAGAACTTCACCCTGGTCAGTCAGGAGACCTTGGCGGTCAGGGGCAGCGCGGACGTCGTTCAGATCGTCGATCTCTCCACGAGCGCGCCTGGCGCTGCGCTTTACAAGGCCGCGACGAAGCCCCAGCTCACACAGAGCGCTGTCGCGAACTTCCGCGACATGGTGAAAGCGTTCAGCGGATTCGCCACGCATGACTTCTACAGCATCATGCCCATCGCGTTCGGCGACTACGCGGCACGGCTGAAGCTGTGTGCCGCCTCGACGCAGATCAACAAAGCAGCCCGCAAAAACCTGGCCGCCGACGTCTATGCGCGACTCGAGGAGGACGACCTGGAGTTCCTTTTCCAAGCCCAGTTCTTCGAGGACGAGAGCCGTACGCCGATCGAAGACTCATCGGTCCGATGGGACGCGCCCTGGCTCACCGTGGCACGACTGCGTCTGCCTCGGCAGTCGCCGGAGAAGGCGTTCGCCGAGACCGTCGAGAAGAGCAGCTTCAATCCCTGGATCGCGGCGCCGGAGCATCGACCGCTCGGCGAATTGATGCGTGCTCGCCGAGCGGCCTATTCACTCAGCTGGCGGAACCGGGACGTCACCGCCTGACAACCTGTCTCGTGACGAGGCAGGTACGAAAGGGACGACCAGAGGGTCTGTCGGGACCCAAGATCCCATAGGCCGGCTCGGACGGATCGGTGGCGGTCCTAGAGTCCGAGTGTCCGGTCGACGGCTCGCCCTCCCGACGCCGGCGCCCGGACGCGGCCGGCTCCCGCACAGCCCCTGCCAGAGGAGCCGGCCACCGTGCACTCCCGTCTCCACCGTTCGCCTGCCCGCCTCGCGGTGCACTGCCTGCCCAGGGCGGCCCGCCCCGAAAGGAATCACCTGAACGACCGCCGGTGCCGAGGAAGACCGATGGAACCACAGCGACACGCGAGCGCTGGTCCGTCACCACCCTGGCCGCGCACGGCGGCTCGGTCTCCTCGCCGGCGCTCACCGCGATCGACCTGCCGGGGGCCGGATCCGGAGCGATCTGCGGACCGCTGTCAGTCACCCCGGGGCACGGTCCCGCGTGATCCGTCCAGGTCTCCCCGCAGGAAGGTTGATGCCGAGCCGGCATAACGGGCCATCGGATAGGCATTGGCGACGCATGATCGGCCCGGGTCAGGATGTTCGACGTGAGCCACGTCGACCTCGGCGCGTTGGCAGCGACCCGCTGCTCGGCGACGACCGTGAGCACCTGAGCACGGCGATCGCCGGGCCGGAGCGCTACGACGGCGGGCGCGCCGACGGTGGCCACGCCTGACCCCAAGCGGCTCGGCGTCAGACCTGAACGGACGCCGGACCGCGGGCCCCGCTCAACCGAACGGGCTGGCGGGCGCCGCAGCGCCCCAATGAGGTTCGAAGAACCGACCATCCCGATTGCTGTGACACAACAACTGCCGAGCCGAAGGGCATCGCCATGCCCTGTCCCGCTCAGCCCACACGAAAGGCCGATCAATGTCCCATCACCAGGATTCAGCTGCCGCAAAGCAGGACCCCCGCCTGGACATCAGCGATGTCTATCTGTTCAAGGGTCAAAGCGGCACCGTCTTCGTCATGAACACCAACCCGGTCTCGGCCGACAAGGGCTTCCACCCCGAGGCGCTGTACGAGTTCCACATCGACACCGACGACGACGCGGTGCAGGACCTGACGTTCCGGTTCGGGTTCCTCGCACCCGAACCGGACGGCCAGCAGGCTTGGGTCCTGGAGCGGCTCACCGGCGCCGAGGCCACCGACCGCAACGCCTCGGGAATTCCCGTGGCCAGCGGCAGGACTGAGGAGACGGTCACCACGACGGATGGCCTCAAGGCATTCGTCGGCCGGGCCGGTGACCCGTTCTATCTCGACGGCACTGTCATCACCGCGGTCATCACCGCGCTCCGCAGCGGCGCGCCTGTGGACCTCTCGGCGTTCGAACCGCAGCAAGCATCGAACCTCTTCGCCGGCAGCAACGTCACCGCCATCGTCCTCGAAGTACCGGACGAGTTCCTCGGATCGGGGACGATCGGTCTCTGGGCCACCACCGCGCTCGACGACCACCACGGCGGCTGGATACAGATCAACCGGTGCGCGACACCGCTCACCAGCACGCTGTTCGATGTCACCGAGGCCGGCTTCGACGACTACAACGCCACTGATCCGGGTGATGACCTCGCCAACTACGGCGACCTCGTACACCGGAAGGTCGCGGGCCTCGTGTCCGCCAACGGCACGCACTCCGACCCGGAGGGCTACGGCGCCGCGACGAGGGACATCATCTTCCCGGACGTCCTGCGCTACCAGGTGGGCACCGAAGCCGGCTTCGGTGCGAAGTCCCGCAATGGCAGGGGACTCGCCGAGTCTGCTCCCGAAGCGATGTTCGAGATCGTGCTGAACGCTCCTGTCGACATGGGCCTGGACGCCGGCGACGCGACCGGGACGCTGCGCGCCGAGTTCCCGTACCTGAGTGAACCGGCCTGACCCCGCCCGGAGATCGGCCAGACGTCAGACCCGAAGCTCGCGCCGGACAACGGGAATCCAAACTCGCCTCTCCTGTGTCCGGCGCACCCGAGCAGCCTGGCCCGGTGGTCTTCCCCAGGTCGATCGCCGGGCCAGGCAGCCCCCGTCCCACCCCCTCATGTCCTCAGGTCCGAGCAGCGAAGCCCGCTCCGTACCCGTCCCCTCCGGAACCAGGAGATTCCAGCATGTCCCGCCGAATCCTGATCGTCTGCGCGAGCTTCGGTTACCTGTTCATCGCCCTGTTCTTCGCCGCCCTGCTGATCGCCCACTGGATACCGCCGATGGCGCCCAGCTGGTCGGCGGAGCGGGTAGCCGCCTTCTACACCGACCACGCCAACTCGATCCGGGCCGGGCTCGTGGTCATGCTCGTCGGCGCAGTGGTGACCGCCCCCTTCGTCGCAGCGCTGGCGAGCCTGATCAGGCGTATCGACGCGCGGCTGGAGCCGCTGGCTGCCGTACAACTCGTGTGTGGTGCCGCGAACGTGGCCGCGATCTTCGTACCGGTCCTGATCTTCACCGCGACGGCCTACCGGCCGGACCGTTCGCCCGACATCACGATGGCGCTCAACGACCTGGGCTGGATCACCCTGGTCATGAACGCATTTCCGGCGATAGGGCAGGCCACCGTGGTCGGAGTGGCGATCCTGGCCGACAAGCGCCCCTCGCCGCTCCTGCCTCGCTGGTCCGCGTACCTGAACCTCTGGATGGCCTTCCTCTTCCTGCCGAGCATCCTGCTGACCTTCTTCAAGACCGGCCCCTTCGCCTGGAACGGCATCCTCTCGTTCTGGGTCGCGGCCGGCGCTTTCGGAGCCTGGTTCCTTGTCATGACGTACCTGATGGTGCGGGCGGCAAGCCGATTGGAGGACGACCGGGTCCCGGCCGTCCTCGAACCCGCGGCATGACCGCCACCATGGCCGAGACCGAGCACTCGGTACCTCATCGGCACCGTCATATCCCCGGTGAGCCAGGTCTTTGGATCTTCCTCCTCGGCGACATGGTCATGTTTTCGGTGTTCTTCGGGTTCATAGCCGTGCTGCATGGCAGGCAACCGAAGATGTTCCGAGCTTCTCAGCAGGCCCTCCATCCAGACCTGGGGCTGCTGAACACACTGCTCCTGCTGACCGCCTCCAGGCTGGTGGCCCGCGGACTACGGCAACTGCGAGCCGGCCGACCCGCACGGACCCTGCCATGGGCGCTTCTGTGCGCGCTCGGGTTCGCCGCGGTCAAGGGCACCGAATACGCGCTCGTGATCCACGACGGACATACACCGACCAGCAACGACTTCTTCATGTACTACTTCGTGTTCACCGGCATCCACCTGGCCCACCTGGCGATTGGGATCGGCGCACTGACGGTCCTCGTCGTCCTGTCCCGTCGGCCGGCCCTGAGCCGGGGCCAACTGCTCGTCGCCGAGGGCGCGGCCGCTTACTGGCACATGGTCGATCTGCTCTGGCTCGTCCTCTTCCCGCTCTTCTACCTGGTGGCGTGACACATGTGGGTCTTTCCGGCACTCGTCCTGGCCACGCTGTCGAGTTGGCTGCTGGGCATCGAAGGGGGTCCGTCAGGCGGTACGTCGACCGTGGTCGGCTGCGCGGTCGTGGCAATCGCGCTGATCAAGGTACGCCTGGTCGGTCTGCACTTCATGGAGCTGCGCAACGCACCGACGGCCTTGCGAGGCGCCTTCGAGGTGTACGTCGTGGCCACGGGCGCCACTCTGCTCGCGCTCTACCTGATCCTGTGAGACCCCGCACCCCAGCGCACATTCGGTGCGCGGGGCCCCAGGCGCGTTCACGTGGTGACGACCCCATTTCACTGAATTCTACCGGCGATTCGGAATTTGCCTGTCCGGCCGGCGGGTTCTCATTTCTGCAGGGCTGAATTGACGTGCGCGGGGAATCGCAATTCGACCAATGCCGATCCGGCATCAGTGACGACAGTATCGGCATTGGCGATATTCGCCGACTTCCTCAATAATTTTCCCAGTGACTCCCTTACGGAGAGGGGTCCATGAACATGTGGAGGTGAAGAAAATGAAGAAGCAGCACTCCTGGTAAAGTGATCGACCGCTCCGGCGTCCTTTTGCGTACGCCGGAGCGGTCGCACACCCCGCGCCATATCCGCCATCGCCAGAAACGGAATCCATCACCTTGCGGGCCCCACGTCCTTCGGTGCCGACGCCGTTGCGCCATTCCGCATTCAGAAAGCTCTGGTCCGCCACCACTCTGGCTGCCCTGGGCGATGCCATCTCCTCGGTGACCCTGCCGCTGGCCGCGATCGAAGTCCTGAACGCCGACGCCGTCCACAGCGCCGTCCTGTCGGCCGTGATCTGGCTCCCGAGCCTGTTCCTGGCCATACCGGTTGGCTCCTTCGCCGACCGAACGGGATATCACCGCAGGCTCATGGCCGGCGCCAACCTCCTGCGGGTTGTCATCCTGAGCAGCGTGCCGATCGCAACAGCCTTCGGCGTCCTCACGCTCACCCAGCTGGCCATCATCCTGGCCGTCATCGGCCTGTGCTCGGTACTGTCGAATGTCAGCGAGAGCGGCCTGTTCGCCACCACCCTGCCGCCCGAGCTCTACGTGGCCGGGCAAGCGGCCTCCTACACGGGTCAAACCGTTGCGATCCTGGCCGGACCTGCTGTCGGCGGATTGCTCGTCCAGCTCGCGGGGGTACCAGCAGCGGTCGGCGTGGACGCCGCCACCGCCGTCGCAGCCGCCCTGTTCCTCCTCCGGCTGCGCCCGGTTGGGCGACACCACGAGCCCGGCTCCCCGCAGAGTCGCGACCGCCGGCCCGGCTTGGCCTTCATCCGGCGAAATTCGCTGATCAGGACAGCCCTCTCGGTCACCGCCACCGGCAACTTCTTCAACATGGTCTTCCTGTCGGTGCTCGTCTGGTACTACGTCCACAAGCTGGCCTTGACCAGCGCCCAGATCGGATTCGTGTTCAGCGTGCAGGCCGTCGGTGGACTCGCCGGCGCGGCCCTGGCTTCCCGGCTCGCCCGCCGCATCGGTCTGGGTCGGATGCTCCTGGTCGGTTGCGTGCTGTCGCATGCTCCGCTCCTCGTGATCCCCGCGGTCGGGGCCACCGGTGGCCTCGTGTTCGCTCTGGTCCTGGCTTCGACACTGCTCGGCGGCGTCGGTGAATCCGTTCAGGACATCTCGGTCGGTTCGGTGTTCGCGCTCGTGGTGCCCCCTCACCTCCGGTCGCAGACACGGGGCGCCTACCAGACCGTGAGTTTCGGCCTCCGGCCGCTGGGTGCGGTCACCGGCGCCGTCCTCGCCGCGACCGCGGGAATCCCCGTGGCCCTGTGGGTCGGCGCGATCGGCGGAACACTCGCCTGCCTCTGGCTTCTTCCCTCGCGCCTGCTGTCGTTCCGCGGTCAGGACGACCCGTCCGAGCAGCCGGAAAGCGCCATCGCTCTCGCGCAATGATGCGGAAAACCCCCTGTCAACTGCTGATGCCGAAGGACGCGGCTTCATGCCGCGTCCTTCGGCGCCGTGCATCAGCCCATGTCTTCGCCGTCTCGGCCGTCGCGCTATGCCCGTTGTGGCGCCGCGCGTCGAGTCCTGCCCGCACGCACGCCCTCGACCGTCAGGCCGTCACAGCCACGACAGGGAGTGACAACCAGCGCATGCTCTCCATCCTGCGAAGGGTGGGCGCCCGCATGCGCCAGCCGAGCGAAGGCAACGTCGACGCGCTGATCCGGGTGAAGGCGTAGCCGTTCACGGCCTCGTGCCGTCACGGGGCGTCCCTTTCGGATGCCTGACCGAGGGACCGGAGCCGGTCCTGCCGAGACGCTGCAGACATGGCCACGCGGACACATGGACACGTGACCACACGGACACATGACACGCGGACACATGGCACGCGGACACATGAACCGACACATGTACACGTGGCCCCATGGACACATGGAGGTGCTGGGGGCGGGCGTCGTGGAATCGGTGTGAACGCCCGGCCGCACTGTGGGCATGTGCATCACACTCACGCCGGTGAATATGTCGCAGGTCGGTAGGGAGCCAGCGGTCCCGATCCACCGCAGGGCCTCGCACGCCGTGTTCCGCGGGCACAACCGCACGGCACTGGGTCGATGACCCTGAAATGCGCCGACAGGCCAAGTGCCGCGCGGCTTACGGGCGCCGACCGCACGTTTCCCCACGGCCACGGAGGGAATCTCCGGTCATCATCCGGCCCGTGTCGGCAGAGGAGATGCGGGAAGCAACGGGCGGGACGCCTCGCCCACCCGGCCGTGGTTGCTCACCGGCGGATGGTACGCCCGGTGCGGCGTGATCTGTCGTCGGCGCCCGGACGATGCGGCCACCGCCGGGGCCGAGAAGGGGGTGTGCGCTGGCGGAGGCCTGCCTCCTGCGACCCGAACTGCCCACCGCGGCGGCCGAGGAGGCGCATCGGGAAACGCCTTTCCCTTGTTCCTACGAGACGTTCGTGTCCGAGGCACCGCCATGCCCGTAGCCGCAACCCGTGAGACGGTCATCCGCTGGCCCATGGCCGAGGGAAACGGCAGCTACCCCGTGAGCGTCATTCTCTCGCTCCGGAGTGAGCAGACCACGCTCTTGGGGGCCCCGGTGGACCGAGGGTCTCGAACAACGTGCACGCGCGCTCCGCAGGATCTCCTCCGTGATGGTGCTCGTACCTGACCGCACGGAATCCGCGGATCTCCTGCCGGCGGGAGCCGGGTCGAGATGCCGTCAGCCCCGCGGCGGTTGGACCGCCCCGTGGCCCCTGGGGCTCGGAGCCGCCGAAGCGGAACGGGTGGACGTACCGGCCGGGCGGGGGTCGAGCAGGATGCCCTGCACTTCGACGGAGGCCGAATCAAGGGCGGTGCCGACGTGGCCGGCCGCGGACGGACGTCCAAGTCGGCTCGTAGGGGGAGCGGCGACGGCATCCGTCACCCTACGAGCCCTTCCTCGGAGGTGTTCACGCCTCCCGGCCGGCCCCCGCTGCCGACGCCTCCGTATCGGGGAGGTCCGAGACCGCGTCGGAGCCGGTGTCGGCCGCCGCCAGGTGCGCGGCGACCGCTTCCCGTAGCGGCTCGGTCTCCACGAGCAGGCTGACCGCGCCGGACGGGTTGACGTACAAGTGGTGCCCTACGGGCAGCTGGCGGAGGAGGTCGGCCACGGGGCGGACCTCTGACAGTAGCTGCCCTTCCCTTGGGAGTTGGGCGGTGGAGCTGTGGACGGGCAGTACGGGGGTGCCGTCGGGTGCGGCGCCGGTCACCGGGGTGCCGTCGGCGGTGACCCAGAAGGTGACCTCGGCCGCCGCGAGACTGTGGTGGACGTCTTCGGCCGTGCCGTAGCCGGTGCTGGCCAGCTGGATCGCGGCGTCGACGGGGTCGGTGGGGTCGGGCCAGCCCAGGGCCGCAGGGGAGGGGCGGTACTCCCTGTTCTCCTGCCACTCCTGGATGGTGCCGTCGGGGCCGGAACGCCATCTGCCGACCAAGGTCCAGGGGGGCGGCGGCCCCTCGCCCTGCCAAGCGGGGTCCGCCATGGCGATCCAGTGGTCGGGCGCGACTTCGGCTGCCTTGTGGATGTAGTCCGGTGCGTCGACGCTCTCACCGAACGGACGGCGATAGGCCGCGGACGCCGCCAGGTCGAACTCCGGGTAGCGCGACCGCGGAGTGGTCCGGTCGGTGTCCCGTGTCCGGCCGTGCTCGCGGGGCGGCTGGCTGGCATTCATGTGATCCTCGCTGCGTGGGGGTGACGCATCCGGCGGGCGTGTGGGCTTCGAGCAGGTTCATATGAGTTTGTGGCGGATGGCGTAGGAGACGGCGTGGACCCGGTTGCGCAGTCCGAGGCGGTTGATGACGCCGTAGAGGATCTTCTTGATGTTGCGTTCGGAGTAGCACATGGTGTCGGCTATCTCGGCGAGGTCGAGGCCCTGTGCGACCAGCCGGAGCACGTCGACCTCCCGGGTGCTGAGGCCGGAGGGTGTCAGGCCCTTGGGGACCAGTACGTTGCGCTGGAGGCGGTCGGCCTGGTCCAGCAGTTCGCCCTGCACGGCGGAGGGCAGCAGCGCTTGGCCGGCGGCGACTGCGAGTACGGCGCGGATCAGGGCCTGCGGCTGTGTCTCGGCACGCCAGAGCACGGCCCGTACTCCGCGCTCGGCCGCCACGGTCAGGTCGGCGTACCAGCCGTCGCTGACGACCAGCACGATCCGTGCGGGGGGCGGCATCGGCAGGCTCTGCAGGGCCTCCAGCGTGGAGTTGTCGGCGGTCTGGATCGCCACCACCACGACGTCGGCCTCCGCCACGGGGGTGAGTGTCAGCTTCGGTGCGTGGCTCAGGCCGGCCGCCAGCCCGGCGCAGGTCAGCGGGTCCGCGGCTTCCACGGCGACCGAGACCGAGCTCGGGGGAAGCTGCATGACGGCGCCGGCGTACGGCCGCGGTACCGGCCGGTGTGTCTCCTGCGGATGCCTGTTCGGCGACGGGTCGATCGCTGACGGGTCGGCCGGACGGCGGTGGTCCCTTTCTGCCAGGCGCTGCCGCGGGACCGGACGGACGGGGGCTTGCATCGGGTGGCTCATCGCTGGTCGCTTTCTGAAGTGAACGTGCCTGTGGGGTCGGCGCCCTTGGATGCAGCCGGCAGCCGTTTGGTTCGCATGAATTTTGATGTGGCCGGCCGTGCGGAGACCTGCGCCCAGAGCACCGCGAGCCCCACCACCATCCGGTCGCTGTGACTTTGCAGGTCGCGGCCGGTGAGCTTCCCGATCTGTCTGATCCGGCACAGCAGGGTGTCGTGGCTCACACGGTGGGTGGCTGCCGTGGAGACGCTGTCGAGCCGGCTCTTGGTCAGGGAGCCAAGAACCGTCGTGGGTTCGCCGTTGTCCCCGCTGCTCTGCGGGCCGAAGCCGCGACGGATCGCAGCGGCGGCGAGTTGGGGGGACTTCGCCGGGGGCAGCCGGGGTAGGAGATCCTCGGCCCGGACGCGTCCGCGCCGATGGGACGGCGATGCGACAGTGACCGGCAGACGCGGACGGGTCACAGCAGCCTCGGGATCGGCCCGTATCCGGGCGAGCGCAACGTCGCCCGCACATACGGTGTGGACATTCCACTCACTCGGTGACCCGGTGACGAACGCCCAGGTGTCGCCGTGCGGTCCCGAGTTCTTTAATGATGAATACATGACAAATTCCCCGAAGTGGATGCCTCTCGTGCCCCGGCGCGTACCAGCTGCCTTTGCCTGCCCAGCGCGCAACTCCCGTGACGGCCAAGGCCGTTCCGGGCGGGCCCCGGTCGGACCATCGTGGATCGAATGAGGGTGCCATCGCCAATGCCCATCAGTTCGATTGTGAAGCCCTTTCGGCATGTGCCGTCGTGGGCGCGGTCTTCGTGAGCCCTGAGAACCTCGACATACGCCGGGTGTGTTGTTTCGTGGCCGTGGCCGCAAAGAGCGGTTTCGTGCGGGCGGCTGTGAGCCGCTTCCACATGACCCCGCCGGCGCTCAGCTGCCGGACCGGGCGTCGGAAGCAGATCCGGGCGTGGGCCTTTTGCGGTGGGACCGCCTGACCGACGGCATGAACGGACACTGCGCGGGGTCCGCCCGTCCCCTGTCCACCGATGACGGACTGGCTCGCGGTTCTGCTGTTCCTAACGTGGCTGTCGAAGTCGCATCTACCGAACAGCAGAGGAGGACCGGACCGAGATGAGCGAGGTGGTGTTCAAGCGCGGCCCGCGCGTCGCCGGTCCCGAGATGCCCGAGGGAAACCTCGAACTCGCCGAACCCCCGGTGCTGGGCGAACCCGCGACCGCCGATGCCGGCGCGCTGCTCACCTATCTGCCGATGGGGCTCGGCGGCGCGACGATGACGCTGATGTACTCCACCGGCAGCCGCGGCACCGGCAGCTACCTCATGTCCGGGATGATGGGCGCCTCCATGATGGCCATGGGCCTGGGACAACTGGGCCGCAACGGCAGCCAGCGCAAATCCCAGATGCGGGCCGAGCGCCGCGACTACCTGCGCTACCTCGACCAGGTGCGCCGACAGGCCCGGGAGGCCGCGGTGGCCATCATCTACGACAAGGCGGGGGACGACATCTGGAACACCGGCACGAGCGGCCACCCCGGCGCGTACTTCCGCCTCGGCCACGACGGCAACGTGATGGTCGTCTACCAGGGACACGCCATCTGGAACGCCGGCACGAAGGTATGAACGGCCG
Organism: Streptomyces sp. NPDC005648; assembly: GCF_040605395.1. Lineage (NCBI taxonomy): Bacteria > Bacillati > Actinomycetota > Actinomycetes > Kitasatosporales > Streptomycetaceae > Streptomyces > Streptomyces sp. NPDC005648. The sequence goes on from NZ_JBEXCS010000010.1 coordinate 84,745, forward strand.
CGCGCCCCGCCCGGGTCAGGCGAGCCACTGGCGCACATGGCGACGCGCGGCGCTGATACGGGACTTGACGGTGCCCAGGGGCAGCTCGGTGCGCTCGGCGATCTCCGCGTAGCTCATGCGGCATATGTCTCGGTAGATCAAGGGCGGAGCCAGCGAGGGATAGTCACGCTCGAGACGATCGAGCGCCTCCAACAGGTCGACGCGGTAGCCGGCGATCACGCTCGTGGTGCGCGGCTCCGGTGGGTACATCGCCTCGATGGACACCGGCATTTCGGTCCATCGGCGTTTCAGCTCGCGGTACTTCTGGCGAGCGCAGTTGGTGACCACGGTGTGCAACCAAGTGCTGAAGAGGCTGCGCCGCTCGAACAAAGTGATTTTCCGGGCGACTTGCAGAAGCACATCCTGCGCCGCTTCCTCGGCGTCCTGGTGGTTGGGCAGGAACCGTCCGCAGCGGCGGAGTACTTCGGGGTGGATCGCCTGCAGCAGGGTGTTCAGCGAGGTCGAATCTCCACTCGCGGCCAGGGCGGCGAGATCCTCGGCGTCAGGGGGGAGCGGCACGGGAGTACTCCGTTGTGTTCAGGGTGTCGGACGATCGGCGGAGCGAAGTACGTGTCCCCCGCATGTAAGCCGTGATCGGTGATCGCACCCTATGGGCAGATCTGTTGTACCGGTGCTCGAAGAACAGTTCGTTGTGCTGGTGTCCAAAGAATGGGGATCATGTTGGTCCTGCGCACGTTGTGCGGGGCTGTGTCGCGCGTAGAAACTGGCGCATAGGCATCTGCGGGCGTAGAACCCGGCATGCCGGACGGGCGCCCGGTGAGGTGCCCTCACCGTCTCGGCGGTGTGAGGCGGTGACCGGTACCGAGTGTCGCTGGTGGGCGGCACGACGCGCGGGCGCCGACTTCGCCGCATCCCCGAGCCGGTCAAATGTCGAACGGCGACTGCGCTGGAGTTCCGCTTTCATGTCAACACTTGTCACTGTCGGACGTCACCGCCTGCAACGCCTTTTGGGCTGCGGAGGTTTCGGCATGGTCTGGCTCGCCTACGACGACCTGCTGGACGCGCCGGTCGCGGTGAAGGTCATGGCGGAGAAGTGGGTGCATCGGTCCGACCTCCGGGAGCGTTTCTTGGACGAGGCTCGGCTGCTGCGCCAAGCAGCGTCGGACCGTGTGGTGCAAGTGCATGACATCGGTGAACTGCCTGACGGACGACCGTACTTCGTCATGACCTACGCCGACGGCGGAACACTGGCCGACCGGCTGGCCCAGGGGCCCCTGACCGTAGACGACGCGTTGCGGTTCGCGGTGCAGGCAGCACGAGGTGTGGCCGACCTGCACGCGGTCGGCATCGTGCACCGTGACATCAAGCCCTCCAACATCCTGCTCCAGACGCTGTCGGGCGGTCGTGAGCGGCTGCTGGTGGCTGATCTCGGCCTGGCCAAAAGTCTGGCGCACGCCTCGGGACTGACGCAGGGTGTGGGATCACCCGGCTACATGGCTCCCGAGCAAGTTCCCGAGGACGTCCTGGTGGATGTGGACGAGCGGGCCGACGTCTACGGCTTGGGTGTACTCACCTACGAGCTGCTGACCGGGAGCCTGCCGGCCTCGACCGCACAGCTCGACTGGCCCGGTCCGCCGCAGCCGCAGGTGCCGGCCGCAGTCCGGCGTGTGACGCGACGCGCCCTCGACCCCGAGCGCGAGCGGCGCTGGGCCGACGCCGCCGAGTTCGCCAACGCACTCGAAGCCGCCGGTACCCAGGCCATCCGAGGCCGCTTGTTCCGAACCGCCGCAGCCGGCAAGGGCGCCGGCGGACGGAGAGTGGGGGCGATTCTCGCCGGGATCGCCGTCCTCGTGACCGCGGGGTTCGCCACACACGCGGCGTTCGAAGCGGACTCCGCGGCGGACACGAAGGCCCCCGCGGCGGCCGGCAGCAGCGCGACTGCCGAGCCGTACGCGACCTCCTTGTCCTCGACGACACCGTCCCCGCAGCGAGCACGCGTCGTTCCGGCTTCGTCGGCTTCACCCACCCGGTCAGCCTCGGCGTCATTGAGCCCGTCGGCAGGTATCGGCGCCCAAGCGCCAAAGACCGCCGCGCCTTCGGGCAAGTCTGCGGATCCGCACCCGAGCGAGGTGGTGTCAGCCCCGATCGCATGGACGACGCTGACCGTGCGACACGACCAGCAACTGATGCCGGGCGAGTCCTGGCAGACCAACCGGACGACCATGACGATGCAGACCGACGGGAACCTCGTCATCTACGACGAGGACCACCACCGACGCTGGTCCTCGGGCACCTCCGGCACCGGATACCGCGCCATCATGCAGGCCGACGGCAACCTCGTCGTCTACAACAAGGACACCTTCGGTGTTTGGAGCTCCGTCACTTCAGGCCACGACGGCGCCTATCTCTATTTCGGCACCGATGGCGACGTCAGCGTGGTCTACCAGGGCACTACCCTCTGGTCGGCCGGCACCCAGCACTGATCGGACGCCGGTCCTCATGCCCCGGCGTCGCCGGAGACGCCGGCGGTCCCGGCCCGGTCCGTGAGTGCGCGGGGCGACTCGTCCATCCCGGGTATGGACACGACCTCCTCGACTGCGGTGTTCGCCTCGGCGGGTACTTCCTCGGCCGTAGTGCCTGCCTCGGCCTGAGCTTCGTCATCTTCGGTCTGCGTGGCGTCCCTGGGGGCGGTCGCGGCGGCAACCGGCGCGGGTGCATGTGTGGCGATCGCCTCGCGCAGCGGCTCGGTCTCCACGAGCATGCTGACCGCGCCGGCGGGATTGACGTAGAACCGGTGTCCCTCGGGCAACTGGGGAAGGAGATCGGCCACCGCCCGGACCTCGGCCAGCAGCCGCCCTGCGTGTCGGAGCTGTTCGGTCGAGGTGTAGACGGGGAGTACGGGGGTGCCGTCGCGGGCCACACCGGACAGGGGCGTGCCGTCGGCGGTCACCAAGAAGGCCACTTCGGCGGCTACGAGGCTGCGGTGGACGTCTTCGGCCGGGCCGTATCCGGTACGGGCGAGCTGGATCGCGGCGTCGACGGGGTCGGTGGGCTGGGGCCAGCCCAGGGCGGCGGGTGATGGGGTGTACTCCGGGTTCTCCTGCCAGTCCTGGATGGTGCCGTCCGGGCCGGAACGCCAACTGCCGACCACGGCCCAGGAGGGCGGCGGCCCCTCGCCCTGCCAGGCGGGGTCCACCTTGCGGATCCAGCCGTCGGGTGAGCTCTCGGCGGCCACGCGAAGCTCCTCCGGCGCCACGGGAACCTCGGGTTGATCTGGCTGCGCGGGCAGTTCCATGGGGTTGCTCATCGCATTCTCGCTGTCAGTGGTGCCGGTGTCGTCGGTTCTGGGTGGGGGGTGCTTCGCGCGGCGGGCGGTCGGGTTGCGGGGAATGCGGTCACCACACGCGCTTGCCGCCGTCTACCTCGGCATGCTCCGCCCCTGGGGGGTGTGCCCTCTGCCGTCTTCTTTCTCCGGCCTTTGCACAAGGGCACTGAGTTCCAGAAACCGTGTACGCGTCAGTCTGCTGCTCTCGCGCACCTCGCAACGCTCGTAACCCTCCGAAGTGCACTCGTGAGCATCCCCAAGTGTGCGTACAGACATGGAGTGCCGACCAGGGTGTGGCTCTGTCGCGGAGTGGTGTAGGACCGGTCAAGATCGGTCCTCGAGGGTTGTTGCCTGTTGACGCGGCCCGCGATCGTTCAGTTCCTGCGGGTCGCGACTTCGACTGGCCGTGAGGAGTTCTGCGCCCAGATCACGGCGAGCCATACGAGTGTGCGATCGCCGTGGCTTTGCAGATCGAGGCCGGTGACCTTCTCGATCTGTTTGATCCGGTAGCGCAGGGTGTTGCGGTGCATATGAAGAGCGGCGGTGGTCGAGGCGCTGTCGAATTGGTTCTCGGCCAGGCACGCGAGGGTCGTCGTCAGTTCGCCGTTGTCTCCGCCTGTCAGTGGGCCGAAGACGCGGCGGGTCACTGAGTTGGCGAGTTCGGGAGAGTTTGCCAGGAGCAGTTGGGGGAGGAAATCTTCGACCCGGACGCTTCCGCGCCGCTGGGACCGGGATGCGACCCCGACGAGTAGGCGCAGGTTGTCGACGGTGGTCTGCAGGCCGGTCCGTCCGGTCGGCAGGTCCTGTGCGAGGAGTAGCCGCTGGTCGGTCAGGAACGTGGACCAGTCGAATGCGGGATCGGTGAGTCCGGTGATGCGGATGTCTTCGACGAAGGCGAGTGCGCCGGCGGTGCGTAGACGGGCCGCGAGTTCGGCGCGTTCGGTGGGGGAGGACTTGTCGAGCAGGGCCACGAAGGGCACGTACGGAGGCGTCAGATCGAAGCCGAGCCGGGCGGCGCGCTCCTGGTCCTCCATGGTGATCGGCAGGCGGGCGCAGAGACGGTCGAAGAGGGTGTGCGCCCGGCGGTCGCCCTGTGCGGAGGGCAGGTCGGCCTGGTCGGCGTAGGCCTGCGTGAACACCATCGTGACCACGTCGAGGTAGCTGTCGAGGTGGTGCCATCCCGTGTCGGCCCAGTCCGCCAGGCGCCCGCGCTCTTCCTCCGTGGTCAGGCCGAGCACAGCGTCCCAGAAGGCGCGCGCACCCCGGCGATGGAGGAGCAGTCCGCCGTCGAGTGACTGTCCCGCGGCGGCCCACTCCCGCGCCCGCTCGTACACCTCCGACAGGTCGTAGGAGTTTGGGGGAGTGCCGCTCACCATCCAGCGGAGGATGAGGCGAGCGTGTCGACGCAGCGCCGTGTGAAGAACGGAGGGCTCGAAGTCGCGCGCAAAGCTCACGTATTCAGGTGATCGGCGAAGTTCGTGTTGCATTCGCTGGGCCACGGCATCGGCGTCGAGACGTTCCAGGGTGTCGCGCAACGCCGCTGCCTCCACGACAGCGCGCTCGAATCTGCTGCTCATGATGTGCGGGGGCGGACCGGAAGAGACGAGCGCGATGCCGCGCTGTTGCATTCCACGGTGCTCGGAGGGTGCTCGGTGCACGACGTGGCTCTGGTCCGGTGCCGACGTGATCCCATGATGGTTCCTTTCGTGGGCGCATCGGCCCCCAGGCCGGATACGGGGCCGATGCCGCGACGCGGACCGGCTTCCGTAAGTTGGACAGTCGGGTGCCCGTGTGGCGGAGTGTTTCCGATGTCCGTCGGTTCACGGCCAATGGTGTGTATATGACATAAGGCTGACGTTGTGTGGACGTCCGTCCATGGTGGCTCGGGCGCGGACGGCTCTGCCAATGCCTATCCGCTCCGTCCTGAAGCCGATTCGGCATCTGCCTTGTCGCTCGCGGTCACAACGAGTGTCGTACGGCGGGTGCGGAGGGTGGGCCGGGAGGCGGACCGGTTGGCCATGGGATTGTTGTCGGGTGTCATCTCGCCATCCATCGTGCGGGAGTTCGCCCGGCAGGCGCCGCAACTCGACCACGATGTTGTGAATACCACGATCAGCTACCAGGTGGGTGTTGCGCTCACCCGGCCTCCCCGGCTGGGCCGCCGCCCCGGGGCGATCTGCTCTCCGATCAGCCACCGTGCGCCGACGGCGGCGATGGGTATCTCCAGCAGGAGGACGACGCTCATGGTCGTCGCGGACAGCCGGCCGAGTACGAAGTTCAGCGAGCCAGGTGGCAGACGAGCAGCAGTTTCACGGCGCAGACGAATGAGCTGAGCGTCGAGTACAGCGGCGTGCTCAGAGAGGCGCGTGCCCGCGCGCTCGGGGCGGTGTATGCGGCTTGGGCCACGACAAGTGGAGGGTCAGCGCGCTGGTGGCGAGAAAGCCGGAGGCGATCGGTGGCCATTGTTCCCTGCGCAGCCGGCCGCGCTCGCCGCGGACGATGATCGCGGCCTCGCGGCGGCGTAACAACAGGAGCGACGTCAGATCCGCAGTTCTTCAGACCCTTTGAACCAGACGCTGCGGAAACACTGTTGGCTGTCCGCTTCCGGCAACCCCGCCGTCCATGCGTTCAGGAGTGCGGCCCGCAAGGCCTCCTTCGACTCCTCCGGTTCCATCTCGTCGTCCGGGGATGTCGTTCGCTCGTCCATGTCCATCCACACGTTGATGCGCCCTCTCCTGGCTACGAAGGCGTTGTTTCAGTGGGCCGGGTGTCTGTCGAGCCCTGGCTTGACGATCAGTCCGAGAGGTCGGTTCCATGGACCGGCGATGGTGGAAGACTCCGGCGTTTGGGACGGGCTCGCCGTCTGAGGGCCGGACGTCCTCCTTTCAAGCTCTTCCAACGTGCTCGCGTCCAGCCACGTGGGTTCCTGCCCGTCGGCGTCGTTCGCATGGCCTTCGGACTCCGGCTCTGACGGGACCATTTCGCGGAGCAGCACCAACGGCCGTAGCCCGTCCATCACCCGCAGTACTTTGAACCGAGTGCCAGGAAGGAAGATCAATTGATCCGGGGCAGACGGGTCAACGGCCTTGGTGAGACGGGCGGTCAGCGACCATACGACGAAACCGGGTCCGGTCTCATCCAGCGCAGCTGCCGATGCTGAAGCGGTCCAGAAAGCCTGCTCCGTGACGAACCGGTTCTCGCGATACCAGTCCGCCACAGGTCCGACCGTGCTTGTGCGTACGGTCGCAGGACCACGGAAGGCAGGAAGCCGACGCAGTCCCGATGCGACGCACCGGGCGAGAGACAGGAGTCCATCCACGGCCCCCTCGGACAGTGCCTCGTCGAGGTTTCGCCGCTCACTCGTCAGATACAGATGGACAGCCGCCAGGTCGGCGAGCACGCCGACATCGTTGCTGCGGATACTGCCGGCTCGTGCCGAAGACTGGGCCACCGCCGACCCTCCCACGATGGCGATCGCTTCGCGATACCGGTCTGCGTAGTCGCGCCATAACCGGAGCCGGTCCCATGCGATGCCTCGCACGCCTGGCGGGTTGATCAACGCGGAAGCACTTGGCACGGACTGCACCCGGTATCGGGTACTGCCAGATGTCCCGAACGATGACGGCGCCCAGCTTGTGCCCCGTTCACGGTCGGAGAACTCGTCGGGCATGTTCATCGCGTTCTCCTGAGGAGTGTTGGGAGATACAGGCACGCACGGGGGCGGTAACAGCACCCGAGAGGCGTGCGCTGAAAACTGCTGCCCCCTGGATGGCGGCAAGGGCGACTGTAGGAGCGGGCTCGTGGTTCAAAGCTGCTCGTTGAGCGAGTCAGGCACCGAAAGGCCCACAAGGCTTCCCGTTCGTACCGGCCCCGGGCCTGTCGGCGCAGGCGGCGCGCATCACGACCACGGGCGTGGAGCAGCAGAGCGCGGCGAGGCCGTAGAGGCATTTCCGGATCATTCTTCAGCCCTTGTGGACAGCCGTGCTATGGCACCCGCAGGAGAACACCAAGCTCTGCTACGGGCGGTGGTATTTGCTGTGCCGAGAGTCACAGGGCGGATGACCGGGCGGGCACGAAAGGGAAAGCATTGCTCCCGTTCGTGCCCGGTCGGGACTTCGCCAGCCGCAGCGCAACGCCCAGCGCCCTACGGTGGTGCGCGTTCGGTCGCTGCGTACCTCTCAAGAGCCGGGCGACGCTCCTGCAACGGCGCGGCGCGGATGCGTGGGTTCCCTGTCATGGCTCCTGCCGCGTGAAGCGTGCAGTTCCCGGTCGCGCGTAGAGCACCGAACCCAGGTCAATGTCGGACGGAGGCAAGAAGGCGATGCGGGAAAGAACGGGTACGCCTGCCCCCTCGGGTGCGGTTGCCCCATTGGCGGGCTGTACGGCCAAGGTGGAGCACTCTGCCTGTGAAAACGCTCCTTCTCGAATCCCTACGAGACGTGGCTGGCAGAGGCACTTTCATGCTCACCGCTGAAATCCGCGACACAGCCACTCGCTCACCCTCGACCGAGGAGAACGTCACCTACCCCGTGAGCGTCATTTTCTCGCTCGCGCGAGAGGAGACGGCACCCCTGCTCCGTGCCCTGCGCAGTCAGCATGTAATGCCTCCTTTGAGCCACGCGTGGGGCTCCGAACACGCTTACAGCGCCCTGCTGCAGCACGAGGCCGGCACTCCGCTCGCCGTCCTGGACGTCCCGAGTCACCGCTGGAGCGAAGGCCTCGAAGAACGCGTGCGGGTGCTCAGCAACATTTCCTCCGTGATTGTGCTCGTACCCGACCACACAGAGCCCTCGGAACTCCTGTCGGCGGGGGCCGCCAACGTCGTTCCCCGCAACACGTCCCCCAAAGAGCTTGGCAGCAGAATCGCCGCGGAACGCCGGTGGCTGGACATGAGGCAGCCCGCACGGCAGCGGGTAATGGCGGATGCGTGGGAGTACGCCCTTCTCCGTCCCCAACATCGCTCCCAGCAGGTCCTTTTCGACCTCCTTTGTTTCACGTCACGGCCGTGGTGCTGTCACGACCTGTGTCTGATGCTCGGCTCGGCAGAGGGACCGATGAGTCGCAGAGCGTTGCAGGCCAGGATGGTACGGCTCGAGGAACGCCTCCTGCCGTATGGCATGTCGGTCGACTGCACGGCCCAATGGGGGCGCACCACATACATGGGTCTCGTGGAAGTGAACCGTCCCGACTTTCCTGCCGGTGCTTTGCCGGCCGGTGATCCGTCGGCCAAGGGTCTTGAGTCAGCGTAGGGTGCTGCCTCGTACTCGGCTGGCTGATCATGCCCAGACTGCGTACGCGTCCGTGCCGGAGCGGTCACGTGATGTCGGCGCCCACCCGGCTTCGGCAAGATGACGCAGCGTCATTTCTTCTTCGGGGCTGTATAACGCAGTGTCGCCATACGGGAGTGTCGCCGGCCTGCGTAGTGCGCGATGGCCTGGTTCACTTGTTCGGGAGGGGCCTTGATCCGGTATTTCTCCAGGGTCAGGATGCACAGGCCGCCGTACCGCCGTTGGAAAGGCAGCCACAGGAACCTGGGCACGGTGGTGTCGGGACGCGGCCACAGGATCAGGGCGTGCTCCTGCGGGTCGGGGCACACCACCATACCGATGCGGTCCACGTCCCCCCATGGAATGTGCAACCAGCGCCTTCCGAGCGCGCTGAGCGTGATGCCCGACGGGCCCACATGGAAGTGCACATGCTGTCTGCCGGTCAGGAAATACGCAGGAAGACCGACGCAGAAGAGCGGAGCCAGCAGCAGGTCTGTGAGGTCGTAGGCCCATCCTGTGGCCTTCGGCCCGGCCACATTTAAGCCGATCATGAACGGGATGAACAGCGCAAAGCCGATCAGCGCGGAGAACTCCATCGGCTGTCGGCCGCGGAACGTGGCGCCGGTCCTGGGCGGTGCTGGTGCCTGGGCCGACGTGCGCAGCCATGCTTCGTCCGGCAGAGCGAGCTGCTCCCTGTCCGCGTACCGCGCCAGGGCGTCCCTGAGCCGCTGCGGGGCAAGCGTGACTTCCTGAAGCAGGCACAGGGTCAGGGCTTTGGGCGCCAGCTTCGGCAGCAGCATGTTCGTGCGGTCCGCCATGCCCTCGACGCTCCCGGTGGGCTGGATCGCCAGCAGCCCGAAAAGGCGGGCGCCGCGTGGCCAGTTGACCACTCCGATCCGTTCGATCTCCGTCCAGGCGTATGCGATCTCCAGCTCACCACGTGTCAGAGTCAGCCCGGCCGCGCCGATCACCAGCCTTACCGGCCGGATGAGTCGAGATGCGGCGAACCAGGTCGTGCCGAGGGCCAGCGCGCACATGGCCAGCGCTGTCACGTCCATGGGCCGGGCGAATGCGGCGCGCAGGAAGTTGAACCCCAGGACTGCGCCGACCAGCGCCACGGCTGCGAAGACACGGCGGTCAGAGGTGAACACTTGCTGTGGCTCAGGGCTCGGAGCCTGCTGTACTGCGATCTCCGCGCTGGGAGTCCATGCTGTCCCTGCATACTGGGCAAGTGCGGCCTCGACGGCCGACGGGCTTGTTGTGAGCCTGCGCAGTTCCGCGAAGCGGAGGGTGTCTTCGGCATCCTCCTGATGAGGACCTGGCGTGGTCCGGCTCGCCATCTGCGGGAAGACTCCCGGCATGGGCCGGACCATCAGGTCGTACCGCGGGCCGCGCAGCCGGGTCGCCGGTCTCCGCCGTACCCAGCACCGGCTGATCCGGTGCCAGGGATAGGAGAAGTGCTCTGAGCCCGAGTACTGCACCTCCACGCCGTCTGGGCTCAGCACCAGCGAATAGTCACCCGGATACTTCTTTCCCAGGGCCGAGCCCACCGCGACGATGCTTACGACTGCCAGCATCGCGATCACCTGGGTAGGTTTGGTCAGATCGAGGGTCTTGTCCTTCATGGCCCCGGTCGAGTACGCGGCCTCCAGCAAAGCAAGAGAGGCAGGGAGTCCGATGCCCCACACGCGGATCCGATGAAATATGCGGCTCGGTCTGAAACGGATTTCGCCGACTGCAGTTTCGTCGGCGGTTTCGGCGTCGTCATTCGGCGCCGGCTGGCCCGCGGCTCCGGCTTGCACGATGGCGGCTCTGTTGCGGACCAGGCCGAGTTGGTTGTACCCGTCCGAGCCCTGTTGACGCGGTACCGGGTAGCCGCGTTGATCCAGAGCCTGGGACAGAGGTCCGTATACCTCACTGAGTGTCAGCAGTTCCGGCTTGTCCGGCAGTCCGTCGCGGAGCAGGCGGATGAGTTCGCCGCTGAAGGCGGTGTAGCGCTCGCCGACAGGCGCGTACGAGGGGAAGTCGCGTGCCGAGGACGTCAGGATGTGCGTGCCCCGGATACGCAGCGTGTCGCGCGGTCTGGTCTGGACCCCCATCAGCGGGTCCAGGGCCTGGCCGCTGTTGCAGCAGTCCAGGATCAGTATCTTGTTGGGACAAGGCGAAGCCTCGAAGATCTCCCTGATCGCCTGGAACGGTATGGACGTCCACCTCAGGTCGCTCTCGTCCGTGCCGGTCAGCGCGAGGTGGAGCTCGTCCAGGTTCTCGTTGAGGACGCCGTGGCCGGAGAAGTAGACCAGCAGCGCATCGGTGGCGGTCAGAGCGGCCTCGCGGACCGCGGCGCAGACCGAGCGGGGATCTGCGGCGTCCTGGACAACGGTGCACCGCTGGAGCGGGAAACCGCCGAAGGAGTCCGAGGTGAGCAACTCCTGAAGGACCTCCAGGTTGTTGCGCACTGCGAGGAGGTCGGGCAGGTCGCTGCTGTCATACCGGGAGGTGCCGATCAGGACCGCACGGGAGCCCCGAGGGTCGGGCAGCCGGAGGGTCACGGCTGCTGTTGGTTCCGCAACGCGGTGTCCAGGAGAGACTGAGCGTCACCGGCGGAGTCCGCGGTGATCTTCACGCTTCGGCCGTCGGGGAGTGAGAGTTCCACCGTGGCCGCAGCCCGCCGGGCTTTGAGGAGCGCCGGGAGCGAGCGGACGAGAGCAGTGACAGCACCGCTGCTGCCGATGGCGACGGTGAGCAACCCGATCCCCGCCCCCATCTGCTCGTTTTCAGGCGCCTTGCGCACGAGACGCACGCGACCGCGCAACTCGGGCTCCGTGTTGAGCTGATGACGTATCCCGGCCAGATCCGCTTCACCGATGGCGGCGGCGCTGTCGGGATTGTCGTTGACCAGTTTCAGTGCCACGTCCAGCATTGCCGTCCCCCGACCGTCGGACCCCGATCATGTGGAAAACAGTGTGCAGTACGCGGCACGGCCAGGCCCAGGCTCCTGCCAACGCCGAACAGGCAGATGGCTCCGGTTCGTTCATCACGTGCACGCGAGGTGCTGGTCCCGGTTGGATCCGCCGTGCTGATGGGGTGTTCCGGAACTCACCGTCACCCGTTGCTGCTTCCCACCGACACAATCAACCGGTGACGAAGTCGATCCCGCGGTCCAGCCGGATGCCACTATCGTCCCGGCCCAAGACATCAGAACCTAGATTCAAATCGGGCCGGACGGCATCCGGAACCGACCTCCGTCGACGCCGGCAGAGTCCCCAGGATTGCCGTCCTGGAGGCCCTCATACGACCGGCACCGAGCGGAGGCAGGCGTCCCCATCGCAGCTCGACCGAGATCGAAACAGAGCCCCGTCAGAGTCGCCCACTCTTGATCCATCTGCGAAGAGGCTGGTCAGCGCCCTGATCCACTGTCCCCGGGGCAAGGTGCTCCTGTGGCCATGGGCCGGGGGCGCCCTGCCGCACACGAAGGGCGCCCTCGACGGGGGCCGACCGCTGATCCGCTACCTGTCCAGCAGAGACATGTGGTGTTCGTTGTAGCGGTCCCCCTGGACCCCGATGCGTCCCGCGAGTTCGTCGAGGTCCGACAGGTCGTCGGCGGAGAGCGGGACACGCGTGGCGCCGGTGTTCTCCTCGATGCGCGAGGTACGCCGGGTTCCGGGGATCGGCACGATCGAGGGATGCCGGGCGAGCAGCCAGGCGAGGGCCACCTGACCCGGTGTGGCGTCCCTGGCCTGCGCGAGGGCGGTGATGTGCGCGACGAGGGCCCGGTTCGCCGCCCGGTTCTCGGCCGTGAAGCGCGGGATGGTGGTGCGGACGTCGTCGGCCGCGAACGATGTCGAGGCGTCCACCGCCCCCGTCAGGAACCCCTTGCCGAGCGGGCTGAAGGGCACGAATCCGATGCCGAGTGCCGCACACGTCGGCAGGACCTCCGGCTCGGGGTCCCGGGTCCACAGCGAGTACTCGCTCTGCACCGCCGTCACCGGGTGGACCGCGTGGGCGCGCCGGATGGTCCGCGCACTGGCCTCCGACAGTCCGAAGCAGCGGACCTTGCCCTCCTGGACGAGTTCGCCCACCGTGCCCGCGACGTCCTCGACGGGCACCTCGGGGTCGACGCGATGCTGGTAGAACAGGTCGAGCCGCTCGACCCCGAGCCGTTCGAGCGAGGCGTTCGCCACTGAGCGGATCTGCTCGGGACGGCTGTTCAGCCCGACGGCCGCGCCGTTCTCGATGCGGAATCCGAACTTGGTGGCGATGACCACCTGGTCGCGCACCGGGGCCAGGGCCTCTCCGACGAGTTCCTCGTTGACGTAGGGGCCGTACACCTCCGCGGTGTCGAAGAACGTGACCCCCAGATCGACGGCCGCGCGCAGCACGGCGATCATGTCGCCGCGGTCACCGGGGTTGGGGCCGTAGCTCTGGGACATGCCCATGGCGCCGAGGCCGACGGCGGAGACCCGTAGGTCGCGTCCGAGGGTGCGCGTGTGCATGCTTCCTCCTTCAGGATGTCAGCGCGGCGGAATCCGCGGGAACAGACGCAGGGCGTTGGCCGTGGTGAGCGAACGCCATGTGGTGCCTTCGGCCGGAGGGGCGGCGGCGTCGATCGCCGTGATGTGGGCGTCCGCGAGTGGCGCCGGCGTCCAGCAGTAGTCGCTGCCGAAGAGCACGCGGTCGGGGTCGACGACGTTCAGCAGCGCGGGAACCTGGCGTGGGAAGGCCGTACCCGCCATGTCGTAGTACAGGGACCCCGGTTGCCGCACGGCGTCGTGCGGCGGCGCCTCCTGTGCAGGTACGAAGAGCCGCATGAACTCGCCGACGCGGTCGGCCAGGACCGGGATCGCGCCGCCGCAGTGCGGGACGATCACCCGGAGATTCGCGGGTCAGGACAGCCGGTGAGGTGGGGTGCAGGATCTCCTCCAACGCGCCGTCCACGTCCGGCAGCGGAAGCGACACGAACGTGCCGAAGCGGGCGCGGTGCTCGCGTGCCAGTTCGGCGGTGTACTCGTTGACGCGCCGGGCGAGGAGACGGGCCGCCTTGTCGTCGCCGAAGTGCACGCCGGGGGAGGACAGGGAGAGCATCGCGGTGTCGATGCCGTTGCGGTCCATCGGCTCCAGATGGTCGCCCACGGACCACGACGGCCAGCCGCCCATGCCGTCGGGACGGGCGTGGCCCGCCGCGGTCGCCTGCTCGACGTAGAAGTCGGGCAGGTGGTGGGCGTGGACGTCGATGAGGCCGGAGGTCATGGCGCCGGGCTTCCTTCTCCTGGGCTGGGAACGGGACATGGGGGGCGAGGCGGTCGCCTCCTCTACTCCACCTGCTCGCCTCCGGCCAGCCGCACTTCTTCGGCGTCCAGGGCCGCCTGGAGCCGGCGGAGCACGGTGTCGTCGATCTGCGCCTCGTCCCTCAGCCGGACGACGGTCGCGCGCTTCGTGGCGATGAGGGCGAGCCGGAGGTCGGTGTAGTGGCGGTTGTGGAGCAGGGCGGGATCGTCGTCGGTGCCCGCGCCCCGGGCCCGTACCGTCGCCAGGTTGGCCTCGTACTCCTGCCGCAGCCACTCCGCGACCTTGGGGGTGGTGCCCAGTTCGGCCGTGAGCCGGGGCAGCGCCTTGATGGCCTCCTCGGTCGCCGTGGTCTCGGCGAGGATCTGCTCCTCGTCCACGGAGGTGTCGCGGGGCAGCCGGGCCCAGCGCACCACACCGGGCAGCAGCAGCCCCTGCACCACGAGGGTCACCACGATGACGCCGGAGGTGACGAAGACGATGAACGCCCGGCCGGGGAACGGCGCACCCGAGTCGAGGGTCTCGGGCACGGACAGTGCCACCGCCAGCGACACCGCGCCCCGAAAGCCGGCCAGCCCGCTGACCACGCGCGCCCGGTCGCTCATTCTCCGCTCGCGCTGCTCGGGGCGCCGGTCGATCGCGCGAATCAGATAGGCGGAGGAGAACAGGAACGCGAACCGGACCGCGACGAGGACCACGCTGACCACCCCGATCGCGATCAGGGCGTCCCGGAGGTCGGACCGGCTCAAGTGCCGCAGCGCGTACTGAAGTTCCACTCCCACCAGGACGAACAGCGCGCCGTTGATGATGAATGTGGCCAGCGGCCAGAAGGCCAGCGCCTGGCGGCGGTGCTCGGCCCGGATGAGGCTGGGCGCCACCTGGGCCATGATCAGGCCGCTCACCACGACCGCGAGAACACCCGAGGCGTGGATCAACTCGGCCAGCAGATACGCCGTGAACGGCGCCAGGATCATGACGAGGTTGCCGAGCAGGGGATCGTCCAGCCGGCGCCTCAGGTTCATGTTGACCCGGGCGACCGCGACACCGACCGCGGCCCCGCCGCCGTACGCGAGCAGGAACAGCGCGCCCACATGCGGGAGGGTGAGGTGCTCCTCGCCCACGGTGATACCGACCGCGAGGCCGTAGATCACCAGCGCGGTACCGTCGTTGACGAGGCTTTCCGCACGCAGGACCGTGATCTGACGGCGCGGCAGGGACCCCGCCAGCGCGCTCACCGCTGTCGCGTCGGTGGGCGCCACGGCCGCGCCCAGGGCCCAGGCCGGCCCCCACGGCAGTCCCAGTGCGTGGCCCGCGACCGCCACCGCCCCCGCGGTGAGGATCACCAGGACCGTGCTGAGCAGGACGATGCCGCGCAGATTCGAGCGGATCTCCCGCATCGATGTCGTCAGGCTCTCCCAGTACAGCAGGACGGGAAGGAAGAGCAACAGCACCACTTCGGGCGGGAGTTGGGTCTGGCGGACGGCCGGGACGAGGCCGATGAGGGCGCCGAGGACCAGCAGCACGACAGGCGGTGCGACACGGTAGCGCTGACCCAGGAAGTTCCCCGCCAGCACGGCCGCACCCAGGACTACGACGAGTTCGAGACCGAGCATGACACTTACTCCGGTGCGGGGCCGGCCGGCGATGACGGCACAGCGCGTCGGGCGGGGATCTTCCTGGTCATCTGGGCAGCAGCCGCAGTGTCGTGGAGCCTGCCGCCACCATGGGATCGACGTACGCGCCGCCGAAACGGCCGTACTTGCTCCGGTACGCCGTGTCTATGCGGTCGTTGGTGCCGGGGTCCGGCACCTCGGCGAAGGTGACGTCCTTGTCGACGCCGCCGGAGCGGACATGGCCCCCATGGGTCGCGACGGCGGTGCGCCACCAGCCGCCGCGCTCACCCCGGAAGGAGCGGACGTACAGGTCGTCGCCGTCACGGACCACCCAGATCGGCACCGGTGCGCGCAGGGTGCCGTCAGGCCGGAGCGGGGCCATCTCCAGTTCGTCGGCCCCGGCGATACGGTCGAGCTCCTCGCCCGTCCAGTGCGTCATCGGTGTGTTCCCGTCCTCGTGGTCCGGTGGGGGTGCGACGCGTCAAGGCCGCTGGAATGTCACGGGCGCAGCAGCGTCTTGATGGCGCGCCGCTCGTCCATGGCCCTGTAGCCCTCGGCCACCTCGTCCAGGGGCAGGGTGAGGTCGAAGACCCTGCCCGGGTCGATACGGCCGTCGAAGACGCGGCCGATCAGGTCGGGAAGGTAGGAGCGCACCGGGGCGAGGCCGCCGCGCAGGCCGACGTGGGAGAAGAAGAGCTCCTGCCCGCCGATCCGCGTGTCGTGCGGGAAGCCGACGAAACCGACGTTGCCGCCCGGGCGCGCGCACTGCAGGCCCTGGTGCATCGACTCCTGCGAGCCGACGCACTCCAGGACCGAGTCGGCGCCGACGCCGCCCGTCAGCTCCCTGACGCGGGCGACGCCTTCCTCGCCCCGTTCGCTGACGATGTCGGTGGCGCCGAACTCCAGGGCCAGCTTCTGCCGGGACGCGTGCCGGCTCATGGCGATGATGCGCTCGGCGCCCAGCTCCTTCGCGGCGATGACACCGGACAGGCCGACCGCGCCGTCACCGACGACCACGGCCGTGGAACCGAGCCTGACCTCGGCCGCCCTGGCGGCGTACCAGCCGGTGCCCATGACGTCGGACAGGGTGAGCAGGCTCGGGATCAGCGCCTCGTCCGGCTGCTCGGGGGTGGCGACCAGCGTGCCGTCGGCGAGCGGGATGCGGACGTACTCGGACTGGGCGCCGTTCACCTGCTGCGCGTGCAGGCAGGAAGTCTGGTACCCGGCTTGGCAGTTGGGGCAGGTGTTGTCGGAGGCCACGAAGGAACCGATGACGAACTGCCCCGGCCTGATGGTCGAGACCTCGCTGCCGACCTCCTCGATGACACCGACGTACTCGTGACCGATCGCCCACGGTCCGGCGACCGGCAGGACGCCCCGGTAGCTCCACAGGTCGGAGCCGCAGACACAGGCGGCGACGGTGCGGACGATCGCGTCCGTCGGCTCCGTGATGGCCGGCTCGGGGGCGTTCTCCACCCGGATGTCGCCCGGCGCGTGAATGATGGTTGCTCGCATGGTGTCTTCCCGGCTGTATCCGTGTCTGTCGTGCCGTCAGGGGCGGGCGCGTCCCTCAGGCGTCAGCCCGACCGCTCCGCCTTCTCCACGATCTCCTTGAGCTGCGTCATCGCGGTCATGGCGTTGGGCCATCCGGCGTAGAACGCCAGATGGGTGATGACCTCGATCAGTTCGTCCTTGGTGACACCGTTCTCCAGGCGAACAGGACGGTGTCGGTCACCTCCGCGAGCTTGGGGGCGAACTCCTGGATGGCCGGCGGGGCGAACTTCTTCCGTTCGGACATGAGGTGGGGTGCTCCTGGCGTGGATTCGGGTGGGGGGAGTGCGCGGGTCACCGGGGGAATTCCGGATTCCAGAGGTCGCTCATCATCCCGGTATCCCGGCACGTCACCGACTCTGTCACTTTCCCGGAAACCCGCAAAGGGGAGAATTCCATGCGGGTAACTGCTTATCCAGGGGAGAAATCCTTACCCCCCTCCCGGTGGCCGGGTGATGCCACACTGGCGTCATGACCGGCGACGGGCATCCGAATGAGCTGGGAGAATTCCTCAAGGCGCGGAGGGCCGAATTGACCCCGCGCACCGTCGGTCTGCCCGACACCGGCGGCCGCCGGGTGCCCGGCCTGCGCAGGGAGGAAGTCGCCCTGCTCGCCACCATCAGCACCGACCACTACACACGGCTGGAGCAGGGCCGCATCCAGCCGTCGGCATCGGTGCTGGCCACGCTCGCCCATGTCCTGCACCTGTCCGACCACCAGCGCGACCACCTGTTCGAGCTGGGCGGCCGGCCACGGGCCCGGCACCGCCGGCCGGCCGCGCAGACGGCGCACCCGCAGCTGCGCCGCCTGCTCGACGATCTCACCGCGAGTCCCGGTATGGTGCTCGGCCGCCGTATGGACATCCTGGCGTGGAATCCGCTCGCCGCCGCCCTGTTCACCGATTTCGCGAAGGTGCCGGAAAACAGGCGCAACTGCGTCCGCATCCTCTTCACCGATCCCGCCATGCGGACGCTCTACGCGGACTGGCGGGCCGTCGCCCGTGACTGTGTGTCCCATCTGCGCATGACGGCCGCCGAATATCCCGAGGATCCGCAGTTGATCAGCCTGGTCGGCGAACTCTCCGTGGAGGACCGGGACTTCGGCCAGTGGTGGGGGAGCCGTCGTGTGCCGCCGCGCCGGCAGGGCGTCAAGCGGTTCCACCACCCGCTCGTGGGCGAACTCGTCCTGGACTGGGACACCCTCGTCTGCGGCAGCGATCCCGACCAGGAACTCGTCGTCTGGACGGCGGAACCGGGCAGCCCGTCGTACGACGGACTGCGCGCCCTCGCCTCGCGGGCCACCAGCAGTCGGCCGGGCGAATCTCCGGTCGGTCAGGCCGGCTGACCCGGGGAGAAAAACCTCCCCCTTACATTTCGACTGAATACTGTGACACTCGCTGCTATGTACACCGAAGCGCGTTTGCCGGAACTGGGAGAATTCCTGAAGGAGTGCCGGGGCCGACTCGGCCCGCGCGCCGTCGGTCTGCCCGAGTCCGGGACGCTCCGTCGCGTGCCCGGGCTGCGCCGTGAGGAGGTCGCCCACCTCGTGGGGATCAGCACCCACTCCTACACGCGGCTGGAACAGGGGCGCGCCGCCGTGCCGAGGACGGTGCTCGCCGGGCTCGCCCGCGCCCTGCGTCTCGATGACGCCCAGCGCGACCACCTGTTCGAGCTGGCGGCGGGAGGCGCCCGTGAACCGCGCCGTCGGCCGGCGCAGAGGGCCCACCCGCAGCTCAGACGCCTTCTGGACGAGCTGACCACGAGCCCCGCACTCGTCGTCGGCCGGCACCTGGACATCCTCGCCTGGAACCCGCTGGCGGTCGCTCTGCTCACCGACTTCGGCAGGGTCCCCGCGAAGAAGCGCAACTACGCGCGGCTGATGTTCACCGATCCGGCCTTCCGGGAGCTCTGCCTCGACTGGCGGACCAACGCCCGGACCTGCGTGGCCCAGCTGCGTCTGGAGGCAGCCCGGTACCCCGGTGACCCCGGACTCACCGCGCTCGTAGGCGAGTTGTCGGTCGCCGACGCCGACTTCCGGCAGTGGTGGGCGGGCCGTCAGATGAACGGCCTGCGGATGGGCACGAAGCGGCTGCGCCACCCTCTCGTCGGTGACCTCACCCTGGACTGGGACAGTCTGACCTGCGCCGCCGACCCCGCGCAGAAGCTGCTGATCGCCACCGCCGAACCGGGAACCCCGTCGCACGACGGGCTGCTGTTCCTGGCGTCGTGGACCGCGGATCCGGTACAGCCCGCGGACGATACGGCAGCCTGAGCCGTCCGGGGAGGCGCCCGAGGACGGGCGGGGCCCGGTGTGGTCACCGAGCCGCGCCCATACGGCGCCCGCTCGTGGCCCGTGTCAGAACGTCAGGACCAGCCGGCCCCGGACACCACCCGCCGCGAGGACCCGGTGTGCCTCGGCGGCCTGTTCCGCCGGGAACGTCCTGGCGACCCGGAGGGTGATCCGGCCGTCCTCCGCCTGCTGCCGCAGCCGGTCGAGCCTGGCGTGTTCCCGGGCGTAGCGGAACACGACGATCGGCTCGTAGACGATGCCCCGCTCACCGGGACCGTCGTAGCCGAGGAGCGTGACCACCCGGCCCTTGTCACGCACCGCCCGGGCGGCGAGCGCGCCGAGCGAGGCGGCGTCGAGGAGTCCGTCGACGCCTTCCGGGACCTCCGCGCGGACCCGGTCCGGGTATTCGGCGCCGCGGCGCAGGACGATGTCGGCGCCGAACCCCTTGACCAGGGTCTCGTCCTGCTCCGACGCGTCGGCCACCACCCGCAGCCCGTCCGCCTTGGCCAGCTGGACGGCGTAACCGCCCACCGCGCCGGCTGCCCCGGTGACGGCGACGGTCTGCCCTGCCTCCAGGCCGAGGGTGTCGAGCGCCAGGCGCGCGGTCAGACCGTTCATCGGCAGGGTCGCGGCCTGCACGTCGCTCGCGCCCTGGGGTGCGCGCACCACGGACTGTGCCGGGACGACGACCTGCTCGGCGTAGGCGCCGTGGGAGCCGTCGGCGAGCACGATCGCGGTCACCTGGTCACCGACGCGCAGGTCCGTGTCCGTGTCCGCGCCGATCTGGTCCACGACGCCGGCCGCTTCCATGCCGGGCACGAACGGCGGCCGGGCGTCCGGAGAGCGGGCGGGTCCCCTGCGCTGGAGGGCGTCGACCGCGTTGACGGTCGCGGCGCGCACCCGGACGCGCACCTCGCCCGGACCGGCATCCGGGGCAGGCAGCTCAAGAACCTGAAGCACCTCCGGCCCACCGAATTCCGTGAAACCTACAGCCTTCATGCGAAACACCTCGTTGTCTGACCCACGGTCGCTGAGGTGTCCGACCTTTCCGTCTCGCGCAGGCCCGGAAAAGGGGAGGAATCCTGGCGGGGATACGGCTACAGGGGGGACGCGTCCTTCCCCCCGAGGGGCGTTCAGGTCGCCGCGTCGGACGCCGTCGGCTTCTGGTCGGCGGCCCAGGAGGCGAGGAGGCGCAGCCCGTCGTGGGAGGCGCTGCCGGGTTCGGCGTTCCACACGATGATGTGCTGGTCGGGGTCCGTGCCGCAGGTCAGCGTGTTCCAGTCGAGGGTCAGCTCGCCCACCACCGGGTGCCGCAGCTTCTTGACGCCCTTGCCCCGCATCGCGACGTCGTGTTCGGTCCACCACTGCCGGAACTGCGCGTCCTGGGCGGAGAGTTCCTCGACCAGCGCGGTCAGGGGCTGGTCGTCGGGGTAGCGCGCGCTCTCCATGCGCAGTTGGGCGATGGCCAGCCGGGTGACCTCCTCCCAGTCGACGTACAGCTCGCGCATCCAGGGTTCGGTGAACAGCAGCCGGACGAACACACGCTCCTGTACGGGGTAGCGGCCGAAGTCGGTCCACAGGGCGGCGGCGAGCTGGTTCCAGCCGAGGATGTCGGTGCACCGGCCGATGACGAAGGCCGGGGAGGCGCTGAGATCGTCCAGCATGCGCTGCAGCTGCGGGTCGACCTGCTGGCGCTCCCGGTACGCGGACGGACGTACCCTCTCCTTCGCCGCGAGGTCGAAGAGATAGGTGCGCTGGGCGTCGTTCAGTCTCAGGGCCTGGGCGATCTCGTCGAGGAGGGGAGCCGATGCCTGGAGCCGGCCCTGTTCGATCCGGGTGTAGTACTCGGTGCTGATCGCGGCGAGGAGTGCCACTTCCTCACGGCGCAGCCCCTTCACACGCCGCCGTGGCCCGCCGCGGAGACCGACATCGGAGGGGGTGAGCTCGGCACGGCGCGCCTTGAGGAACTCACCCAGCTCGTTCAGATGCGGATTGCGGTTCATGGGCTTCAGACTGGCACAGACGCAGCATCCTGTGAGGGGGACGGATCCGTACCCTGCCTGATCGGCCAGGGGTGGGGCGGCGACGGCCGGCGGCCCGGGTGCGATGCGCGCAGGGCCACCGGCGCGGGTGTCTCCGGATCGTCAGCCCAGCGCCTTGACCAGCTCCTGGGCGAGGGGGACGGCCGAGTACGGGTTCTGGCCGGTGTAGAGGGTGCGGTCGACCTGGACATGCGGGGTGAACGGGTCGGCCTCGCGGTAGTCGGCCTTGAGTTCGCCCACGAGGCGGTCCTGCAGCAGCCACTTGGCGCGGTCCGCGAGACCGTTCTGCTTCTCCTCGGCGTTGGACAGCCCGGTCAGGCGGTAGCCGGAGAAGGGGGATGTGCCGTCGGGGCCGATGGTGGCCAGCAGGGCCGCGGGGCCGTGGCAGACCAGGGAGACCGGCTTGCCGGAGGCGAGCCAGTCGGTGAGCAGCCTGCCGGAGGCGGCGTTGTCGGGCAGGTCCTCCATCGGACCCCAGCCGCCGGGGTAGAAGACGGCCACGTAGTCGTCGATGTTCACGTCCTCGATGCGCATTGGGTGCGCCAGCTCGGTGGCCTCCCGCAGCGCGGTGCGCATGCGCTCGGCGCCTTCCTCGCCGCCGTTGAAGTCCGCGGTGAGGCTGAGGGCGTCTGCGGTCGGCGGCACACCGCCGGGGGTCGCCGCCGCGATCTCGTATCCGGCTTCCTTGAAGACCTGGTAGGGGCCGATGGCCTCCTCGGCCCAGAAACCGGCCGGCTGGCGGGTTCCGTCGGCCAGCGTCCAGTGGTCGGACGCGGTGATCACGAAGAGGATCTTCGCCATGGGGTTGCTCCTGAAAGAGGGGAGGGTCAGCCCTTGAGGGCTTCCTGGAGGACGTGGCTGTCGGCGATCTGGCGCATTCGCACCGCCTGGCCGTCCTGGACGGTCCACAGGTGCAGGAACCGGACATCGGCCTTGTTCCCGGTCTTCGTCTCGGCGTGGTAGTGGCCGTAGACGAAGACATGGCCGGCGTCGTCCGCGAAGAACTCCTCGGGCACCGCGCCGAAGGACTCGTAGCCCGTCATCCTGCCGAAGAAGTCCTTCGCCACGCTGTCCCAGCCGTGGTAGACACCGCTGTTCGGAAAGCCGGGGGTGATGTCCCAGACGAAGTCCGGAGCCATCACCTCCTTGGTGACCTCGGGTGCCATGCGGGACTCGTAGACCCGGCGGATGAGAGCGAGGCTCGGGGACTCGGACATGGGGGTACTCCTTGCGGGGGGTGGGTGAGGCGGAAAGGGTTCCCGTGCTCAGGCGGCGAGGGCGTCACGGCCCGCGCGGAAGATCGCGGCCTGCCGTGCGACACGCGCGCCGAGGTGCTCCGCGGTGGCGATGTGGAACCAGCGTTTGCTGCCGGCCTGGGCGAAGGCGTGGAAGGCAGCGGAGGCGGTGCCCATGTACGTCGCCGCGCCGAAGACGATCGCGTCGGCGGCACCACGTGCCACGGCTTCCGCGATGACCGCCGTGTGGCCGTGGCCCGAATGAAAGGCGATCGCGACGGTGGGGCCGCCGGGACGGGACATGGTGATATCTCTTCTAAAGGACGGCGAAGAACTTCACCATTTTGGTGAGCGCCTGATCCATGTACTCCGGAACGTCATACATCGCGATATGGGTCGCGCCGTCGACGACGAACAGTTCCTTCGGGCCGTTGGAAAGCTCGTAGGCCTGGTCGCTGAACACCTTTGTGTCCGCCTTGCTGCCCGCGATGAGAAGCAGCGGCTGGGTCAGCAGCTGGGGAATCTGGTCGAACGCCGAGAACGCGTACATCTTGTCCATGCCGGAAAGCAGGAAACGGCCCTTGGAATTGGGATGCGCGCCACGCGGAGTCCGGTAGTAGTCGTATCCCTCACGCAGGAGATCCGGCGTGTTGTCGTCGATCTCCTCCAGCGTCTCCGGGACGAACGGGGCGTAGACGGGCGCCGCCCCCCTCGCCTCCGCCGTGCGCTGCCGAGCGACCAGTTCCAGTGTCTTGATCTGCTCGGACACCGGGGACAGGTGTCCCAGGAAGGCCCTGGAGCCTTCGCCCATCGGAGCCGCGCTGACCGTGGCCACGGCCTTGAAGCGGCGCTCGGTCTGGGCCACGCTGATCGCGTAACCGCCACCGGCGCAGATGCCGAAGACACCCATCCGGTCGGTGTCGACGTAGGGGAGAGCGGTGAGGAAGTCCGCCGCGCAGCGGGCGTCCTCCACCCTGGTCGGCGGGTCCTCCAGAAGGCGCGGTTCGCCGCCGCTCGCTCCCTGATAAGAGGAGTCGTAGACCACGGTGACGAATCCGTGGGCGGCCAGCCGCTCGGCGTATCGGCCGATGGTCTGCTCCTTCACGCCACCGGCCGGGTGAATTCCGACCAGGGCCGGGTACTTCTTCTTTTCGTCGAAGTCGTCCGGAAGATGAAGGTGTCCCGCTATTTCTATTTCCTTGTTCCTGAACGAAACGACTTCGACCATGGCGCCTGTCCCCTTTTCGCCGGTGTTCCGCCGATTGGCGGTCCGGACACCATGATTCGCCGGTGGTGAGGTGATGTCCACTCGCTATGGGGGGGAAGAAATCGTCCCCTGGATATGAATAATCCGGCCTCGGTCTCGTGGTTCTCACCTCCGCCGAGCGGTCCGTCGTCCATGCCCTGCTCCATCGGATGCCGGCCGAACTCACTCCGGCGGCTCTGCCGCCGACGGCCCCCTCGTGACCCTCCAGGGGGGCACCAGGGAGGCGATGGCCTGCGGAGTCGCCTTCAGGTGACGGGCGACTCCGCTCCGGCCGGCCCTGGTTCGGCACGGACGGACATCATGAGCGTGTAGTGCGCGGCCGCCATGCCCAAGGGGCGCAGGCCCGCTCCTTGAGTGCCCGCACGGCCGGCTGCGCACGGCGCAGCGCCCAGGTCACCCGGTCCGGCGCGTCGAGCGGGCCGAAGCCGGCGCCTTCCTCACATCCCGCCGGGGTGGCCCTCACCAGCGTGACTGCCTGCCGGACGGGCCGGGCTCCTTGTTTCGGCGCCGGCGTCGGCCCGAGCCGGGGGTGCGGGGGCGCAGTTCGACCGCGGTCGAAAAGGCGCGGTGATCAGAACGGCCGGTGTGCGGCTGCGTTGGCCCGGGTCGCTTTCCGCGGCACCCAGACCGCTGCGTGGAAAGGGCCGTTGGCGGTGGACGGGTCGGCGGGCGGCAGGGCCGCGCTGCCCGCCACGACCCCGTGCCGGTTGACCTGCGCCGCGGCCGAGTTGAGGCCGCCGAGCGAGTCCAGGTAGGTGAAGTCGCCGTTGTCGACGCGGGCGACGAAGGCGAAGGAGTTGGGGGCGAAGTTGTCACCCACCACGAGCTTCCCGGAGATCTGCCTGACCTCGGTGACACCGCGCCCCGAGCCGATCGTGGCGGTGGTGTGCGTCCTGAGGTCGTACGAGCTGGAGAGCAGGCTGTCACCGCCGACGACCGTGTGCCCGCTGACCAGCTGCGCGATCAGGAAGTGGAACCCCAAGTCGGTGCGGACGCCGGTGCGGAGGTCGTAGGCGTATCCGCTCAGGCTGTTGCCGGCGGTTCGGGACTGACCGACCACGGTGGAACCGCTGATGTCGCCGGCCGTGCTGGAGCTTCCGCCCAGGGTGCCCAGATCGGTCATCGTCCGGGTGCGCAGGTCGTACGCGAATCCGTGCGTCGCGCCGGCGGAAGCGTTCGGCAGCGAGGAGTTGCCCACGACGATCCCGTCGTCGACGGCCGCCGCGGTGCTGGCGCCCGACGGGCCGGCGAGGCTGCCGAGATCGGTCATGGTCCCGGTGCGCAGGCTGTACGCGAACGCGTGGGCGACCGCGTCGCCGGACAGCGACGACGTCCCCACCACGGTGTCACCGTCGATACCGGTGATGTCGGAGCCGCTGCCGCCGAGCGTGCCGATGTCGAGGAGCCGGCGGGTCCGGATGTCGTAGACGAAGCCATGGGTCTGACCGGTGGTCAGGTCCGACTCCCCGACGATGTGGTTCCCCGCCACGCCGGTCGCCCGGCTGGAGCCCCCCAGCGTGCCGAGGTCGGTCATCGTGTGGCCGCGCAGGTCGTACACGAAGGCGTGTTCGGAGGCGTCGCCGCTCGTCAGCGAGCTGCCGACGACCGTGGTGCTGTCGATGGCGGTCGCCTCGCTGCGGGTACCGCCCAGAGTGCCGAGGTCCCGCACGGTGTACGGCACGGACCCCGCCGGCGCGGCCGGTGAAGCGCCGGCCCCGTACGCCGGTCCGGTGCCCACGGCGAGCAGGCCCGCGCCCAACAGGATCCAGGCACGCAGACGTACGCGCATGATGCCCCCCTTGAAACGATCGGTCGGGTGGAGACGATCGGTCGGATCGAACCCGGTCGGCGGACCCCTGTGCCCTCCCCGGACACGGGCCGACCGATGTGCACAGCCCTCACTTGTACAGCAGTTGCGATCGATCAGACAGGCGCCGGTCGGCCACACGTACGACACCGCTTCCTCCGTGGGGGAGAAGCGCCGGCGTCTCCCGCGTCCGCCGCCGGGCCGGGGGCCGAACACCCGCGCGTACCGACGACTTTCACACAGACGCCACCGGACCCTTCCCTGACGTTTGCTGCTGTTGGAAAACTCGCACCGCGCGCATTCCGTCTTGTTCCGGCCATCCGCACCTCAGGATGAGAAGAGGCACTCACCCATGCCCGAAGTCAACCGGCGCCGATTCCTGCAACTCGCGGGCGCGACCACGGCGTTCACCGCCCTGTCCAACAGCATCGAGCGCGCCGCCGCGCTGCCCGCGAACCACCGCACCGGGTCCATCGAGGATGTCGAGCACATCGTCGTCCTGATGCAGGAGAACCGTTCTTTCGACCATTACTTCGGCACCCTCAGAGGCGTCCGCGGCTACGGCGACCCGCGGCCGGTGGTGACCCGGCAGGACGGGAAGCCGGTCTGGTACCAGGCGGACGCGAGCGGCAAGGACATCCTGCCCTTCCACCCGGACGCCGACGACCTCGGCCTGGCCTTCATCCAGGACCTCCCGCACGGCTGGAACGACGGCCACGCCGCCTTCGACGGGGGCAAGTACGACAAGTGGGTCCCCTCCAAGGGCTCCACGACGATGGCGTACCTGACCCGCGAGGACATCCCGTTCCACTACGCGCTCGCCGACTCCTTCACCATCTGCGACGCGTACCACTGCTCCTTCATCGGCTCGACCGACCCGAACCGCTACTACATGTGGACCGGTTACACGGGCAACGACGGCCAGGGCGGCGGGCCCGTCCTCGGCAACGACGAGGTGGGCTACAGCTGGACCACCTACCCCGAGCGCCTGGAGAAGGCCGGCGTCTCCTGGAAGATCTACCAGGACGTCGGCGACGGCCTCGACGCGAACGGCAGCTGGGGCTGGATCCAGGACGCCTACCGCGGCAACTACGGCGACAACTCGCTGCTCTACTTCAAGCAGTACCAGAACGCGGCACCCGGCGATCCGCTCTACGACAAGGCCCGCACCGGCACCGACGCCCGCAAGGGCGAGGGCTTCTTCGACCAGCTCAAGGCCGACGTCAAGGGCGGCAGGCTGCCGAAGATCTCCTGGATCGTCGCCCCCGAGGCCTTCACCGAGCACCCCAACTGGCCCGCCAACTACGGCGCCTGGTACGTCTCCCAGGTGCTGGACGCGCTCACCTCCGACCCGAAGGTGTGGGCGAAGACGGCCCTGTTCATCACGTACGACGAGAACGACGGTTTCTTCGACCACCTGCTCCCGCCGTTCGCGCCGACGTCCGCCGCGCAGGGCAAGTCGACCGTCGACCTCGGCCCGGACCTCTTCAAGGGCGACAGCAGCCATGTCGCCGGCCCCTACGGGCTCGGTCAGCGGGTGCCGATGCTGGTCGTCTCGCCGTGGAGCAAGGGCGGCTTCGTCTGCTCCGAGACGTTCGACCACACCTCCGTCATCCGCTTCATGGAGGCCCGCTTCGGCGTCCACGAGCCGAACATCTCGCCCTGGCGGCGCGCCATCTGCGGCGACCTGACCTCGGCGTTCGATTTCTCCCACAAGGACACCAGGCCGGTCGCCCTGCCCGGTACCGACGGTTACCTGCCGCCGGACGACAAACGTCACCCCGACTACGTGCCGACCCCGCCGGCCAAGGGCTCCCTGCCCCGGCAGGAGCGCGGCCTGCGCCCGGCGCGTCCGCTCAAGTACACCCCGTACGTGGACGGTTCGGCCGACCCGGCCGCCGGGAAGTTCACGCTCACCTTCGCCTCGGGGGCGAAGGCGGGCGCCGCCTTCCTCGTGACCTCGGGCAACCGCGCCGACGGGCCGTGGAGTTACACCACCGAGGCCGGCAAGACCGTCGCCGACACCTGGAACTCGGCGTACTCCAAGGGCTCGTACGACCTGACCGTGCACGGCCCCAACGGGTTCCTGCGCGCGTTCAAGGGCGACAACAAGGCCGCCGGGCCCGAGGTCACCGCCCGCCACAAGGGCGACGACCTCGAGCTGAGCTTCACCAACAAGGGCTCCGGCACGGTCCGTCTGAAGCTGGCCGGCGGATACGGCTGCCGGCCGCGCACGTTCACGGTCCGGCCCGGGGCCACCGTCCGGCACACCGTCGACCTCGCGGCGAGCCGGCGCTGGTACGACCTGACCGTGACCTCCGAGGCGGACGCGGCGTTCGTACGGCGCTTCGCCGGACATGTCGAGAACGGGCGGCCGGGGGTGAGCGACCCCGCGATCATCACCGGGTGAACTGCCGGTGAAGGGACGGGGGTCCCCCGCTCGAGCGAAGTCAGTGGGGGAAAATACCGTATCGCGGGGGGCTGTTCAGGTGCCGGTGGACGCGGGGTAGTGTGCCCCGGTGACCACGCATTCGAACACTCCTGCAGGCTGGTATCCGGATCCGCACGGGGCGCCGCAGACCCTCCGTTACTGGGACGGCGCCCAGTGGACCCAGCACACCCATGCGGACCAGCAGCAGGCGCAGGCTGTTCCCCAACAGCCGCCCGCCGCCCCGCAGATGCCGCAGCAGCAGGTTCCGCAGCAGTCCGCGGGGCCGGACCCGCGGGTGCAGCGTCAGGTGCAGCAGCAGGCCGGGGTCGCCGGGGGCGGCCCCGGCGGCGGCACCCTGTTCACCGAGCCGGTTCTGGTGGTCAACCAGAAGGCCAAGCTGATCGAGCTGACCAACGAGTACAAGGTCATGGACCAGAACGGCAACCAGATCGGCTCGGTGACCGAGGTCGGGCAGAGCACGCTGAAGAAGGTGGCGCGCTTCGTCTCCAGCCTCGACCAGTTCATGACGCACCGGCTGGAGATCCGGGACGCCTACGGTCAGCCGCAGTTGGTGCTGACCCGGCCCGCGAAGGTCTTCAAGTCCCGGGTGATCGTGTCCCGTCCGGACGGCTCGCCGGTCGGTGAGATCGTCCAGGAGAACATGATCGGGAAGATCAACTTCGCGATGAACGTGGACGGGCAGAAGATCGGCGCGATCAAGGCGGAGAACTGGCGGGCCTGGAACTTCGCGATCGTCGACCACGCGGAGAACGAGGTCGCCCGGATCACGAAGACGTGGGAGGGCCTCGCCAAGACGATGTTCACCACCGCGGACAACTATGTGCTGCAGATCCACTACCAGCTGCCCGAGCCGTTGCTGAGTCTTGTCGTGGCCACGGCGCTGACGGTGGACACGGCGTTGAAGCAGGACTCGCGCGGGCTGGGCTGAGCGGGGCCTGCCGGGCCCCTTTGACGGCGCCGCTCAGAGCGGGGTCAGGTAGTTCGGGTCCGCCGGCTGCTTGGGGAGGATCGGGTTCTCCAGCAGAGCCGTCTCCGGCTTCAGGGCCAGAACCGCCGCCACCGGGTGCTCCTCGTCCACCAGTACCGCCTCCGGTGCGACCCGGCTCAGCAGGACCACGCCCCAGGACGCGAGGCCGGCGCCGGCGAGGGCGAGCAGCACTCCCGCCGGGCCGCCCTGGAGGCGCTCGCCCAGGAGGCTGAGGCCGATGGCGGCGGCGGCGACCGGGTTGGCCAGGGTGACCATGGCCAGGGGGGCGCCGAGGCCGTCCTGGTAGGCGGTCTGGGACAGCAGGAGGCCGGCCGCCGCGAAGGCCGCGACCAGCAGGGCCACCCCGATGACCTGCCAGCTCAGCAGGGAGCCGGAGCGGTCCGTGGCGGCCACCGTCACCGTCTGGGTGAGGGCGGAGGCGACACCGGAGGCGAAGCCGGACGCGGTGGCGTGGCGCAGGCCGGGGCGGGAGCCCGGGCGGGCCAACAGACCGATCAGGGCCGCGGTGACGCCGGCGACGGCCACCGCCTCGGACGTGCTCAGTACGGTCTCCGGTGCCTTCCCGGAGGCCGTCACCAGGATCGCGGCCAGCCCGAGCAGCGTCAGCGCGGTGCCCCGCCACTCCACGGCGCTCACCTTCCGTCCGGCGATCCGCGCCCCCATGGGCACCGCCGCGACCAGGGTGAGCGCGCCGAGCGGCTGTACGACGGTCAGCGGACCGTACTTGAGGGCCACCACGTGCAGGAGCGCGCCGGAGCCGTTGAGCAGGACCGAACCCCACCAGGCGCCCGAGCTCAGCATCCGTCCCAGGCCGGAACCGGGGTTGCGGGAGGCGAGCCGCTCCTGGGCGACGGCGGCGGCCGCGTAGGCGACGGCGGAGAACAGCGAGAGGACGATGGCGAGGACGGTGGCGTTCATCGGCCGGCTCCCACGAGGATCTTGTCGTCGGCCACGGGCGCGAGCTTCTCGCTGCCCCGTCCGGCCGTGGTGACCGTCCGCTGCGGACGGTGGATCAGGGCGAGTGCCGCGCCGAGCATGGCGGTGGCGACGATCGCGTCCAGCCAGTAGTGGTTCGCCGTGCCGACGATCACCAGGAGGGTGATCACCGGGTGCAGCAGCCACAGCCAGCGCCAGCGGGAACGGGTGGCCACGATCAGGCCGATGGCCACCATCAGCGCCCACCCGAAGTGCAGCGACGGCATCGCGGCGAACTGGTTCGAGAGATGGTCCGAGGACGGCGGGCCGTACACCGAGGGGCCGTACACCTTCGCGGTGTCGATCAGGCCCGTGGCGGCCAGCATCCGGGGCGGCGCCAGCGGGAACACGAAGGGCAGCACGAGGGCCGCGGAGGTGACC
The DNA here is from genome assembly GCF_040605395.1 of Streptomyces sp. NPDC005648. Classification (NCBI taxonomy): domain Bacteria; kingdom Bacillati; phylum Actinomycetota; class Actinomycetes; order Kitasatosporales; family Streptomycetaceae; genus Streptomyces; species Streptomyces sp. NPDC005648. The sequence continues at coordinate 115,220 of NZ_JBEXCS010000010.1, forward strand.
GTGGCGAGGACCCGGCGGGCCCAGACGTAGTGCGCCGGGCGCTTCAGGTACAGCCAGACCAGGAAGGCGGTGGTGGCGGGGAAGTGGACGGTCGCGTAGTAGGTGTTCGCGAGGTGCACCAGGGTGTGGCTGTGCAGCAGGGCGGACTGGACCGCGCCCTCGCCGGGCAGATGGACCGCTCGTTCCAGGTCCCACACGCGATGCGCGTTGTGGATCGCCTCGCCGGTGTGGCCCGTGGCCAGCTGCCGGCCGAACTTGTAGACGAGGAAGAGCCCTGCGACGAGCAGGAGCTCACGGACGAGCGGAGGCCGGGCTATGGCGCCGGTCTCTCCTTCTGCAGGCTCGGTGCGGGCATTCATCCCCCGGCCCCTTCGCTGACGATGGTGCGGATGTGCGGTCGTACGGGTCCAGACCCCGGATGCGGCCGGGACTCATCGGTACGCCTCCGTCCCGAAACGAAAGCGTTCCGATACGGGAGTGTACCGATACGAAGCCGTTCCGGTACACTGGCGTATCGATTGAGGTACGACACACTGGATGTCGGGAATAAAGAGCGAATAAAGCGGGACGCAGACAACGGCGGTACGCCGGGACGGACGAGACGGAGAGGACGAGCACATGACGTCGCAGGCCGCGGACGAACCGGAGACGGTCGCCGCCTCGCGCCGCTCCAAGATCACGCGTGAGCGTGAGCAGGAGTTCTTCGACGCCGTGCTCGAACAGATCCGTGAGTGCGGCTATGAGGCCGTCACCATGGAGGGCGTCGCCGCCAGCGCGCGCTGCAGCAAGTCGACGCTGTACCGGCAGTGGAAGACGAAACCCCAGTTCGTGGTGGCCGCCCTGCGCTCCCGCCGCAAGGCGCGCTTCGGCGGTATCGACACCGGATCGCTCGCGGACGACCTGCGCGAGGCCGCCCGGGCCATCGGTCGCTGGTCGCTCAACGACACCAAGCTGCTGCAGGCCCTCGGACACGCCGTCACCCAGGACGTGGAGCTCGCCCGGGCGCTGCGCGAGGCGCTGGTCGAGCCGGAGATCGCGGCGCTGCGGGAGATCCTGCTGCGCGGGGTCGAGCGCGGTGAGATCACCGCCGGCCATCCGGCGCTGGAGTACATCCCGGCCCAGATGTTCGGCGTGGTCCGCGCCCGGCCCATCGTGGACGGCGAGTACGCCGACCCCGAATACCTGGTCCGTTTCGTGGAGGCCGCCGTGCTGCCGGCACTCGGTCTCACCTGAGACTCAGGCCGCCGTCCACGGGATGACTGGACGGCGACCTGAGCGCGCCGCACCGTGGGGACGGGGGCGGCGCGCACCCCCCGGCCGGGTGGGGTCCCCCTTGAGCGGAGGGGCGCCCCACCCGGCCGACCGCTGTCAGACGTTGCTGCCGTCGCCGCCGCCGGTCGACACCTTGATGCCCTTGGTGATGGTGTCGATGACCGACTGGCTCTGGTCGACGTCCACCCCGAAGCGGACCACGACGATCTGCGAGGGCTGGGCCGGGGAGGGGAAGGCGAGCGACTCGACATAGCCGTCGGACCCCTTGCTGGTGACCGCCTTCCAGCGGACCAGATAGCCCTTCTGGCCGGCCACGGTGACCGCCTTGGAGGCGAGCACCTGGTGCGAGGTGATGGAACCGTAGGTCTTGCCGCCGTAGGACTGCTCGGCGTTCGCCGCGATGTCGGCCTTCGCCACCGCCTCCGCGGTGCCGCCCGCGGTCTTGAGCACCGGCGCCAGGGTCGAGGACGCGCCGCCCTTGGTGCAGGTCTGGGTGGTGTCGCCGGGGCACTTGTAGGAGTCGTCGGAGCTGATCTGCGCCCCACCCGCGTACTCCTGGCCGTACCAGTCGCCCGGGATGGGCAGGCTGATCCCGCTCAGCGCGTCGGTCACCGAACCGCTCTTGATCTTCGGCGGCTCGGACTGTCCGGGCGCGGGCGCCTGACCACCGCCCGAACCGCCGGAACCGCCGGAACCGCCCGGGGCGCCCGACGAGCCGCCGTCGCCCTGTCCGAACGGGCCGCCCTGCCCGCCGCCCGAACCGCCCTGGCCGCCGAAGCCGCCCGGCCCCCGCTGCGAGGAGGCGCTCCCGCCGCCCGAGCCGCCGTCACCGGTCAGCGCCCACACGCCCACGCCGATGCTCGCCAGCACCGCCACCGCGATACCGACGGCTATGCCCGTGCGCAGACCCTGCCGCTGCGGCCCGGGCGGCTGGGCGGGGTACGCCGGATAGCCGGGGAACGCCGGGTACGCCGGATCGGCCCCGGCCGTCGGCGCCTGCGCCGGGGGACCCCATACGGCGGCCGAACCCGCGGGGCGGGTCTGGTCCGTCCATGCCTTGCCGTCCCACCAGCGCTCGGCGGCGGGACCCTCATTCGTCTGCCCCGGGTCGGGATACCACCCGGGAGGAGTCACCTGCGTCATGCCCCCACCGTATGAGGCGTCGGTGAAAGCGGGATGAGAGGATCCGGACTTCAGGACACCGTCCGGGACGCGGAGGGCCGCCGGCGTCCGCCCCGTGTTCCGCCGCAGATGGCGCTCTTCCCCCAAGGGCCGCGCGGCGAAGGCTTCTTGACTGCCGGTCGGCCCGGCACAGGCAGGTCACAGCCTCTGCGCGTCGCCCGCCCGCACGCGCTGTCACCCATCACGGCAACAGCTGGCCTGACCGGCCCACACGTCGGCGATCCGGCCGCTACGCTCGAGTTCTGTACGTCGTTCGGGCGACTCGGGGAGGTAGCGGGATGACGGAGGTACGGCCCATGGAGGCCGCCTCGCCCTCCCTGTGGGAGCGCGAAGAGGAAGTCGACGCCGTCGTGCGGGCGATCGACACCCTGGTCGCCGACCGCTCGTCCTCGGGCAGCCTGCTGATGATCCGGGGCGAGGCCGGACTCGGCAAGACCGCCCTGCTGGCCGAGACCCGCCGTATCGCCGAGAGCCGCAACTGCACGGTCTGGTCGGCGCGCGGCGCCGAGACCCTGCGGTCGGTCCCCTTCAACGTGGTGCGCCAACTGCTGCAGCCCGCCCTGGTCTCGCTGATGCCGGAGGAGGCGCGCGAGTACCTCGGCGACTGGTACGACGTCGCGGGCCCCGCCCTCGGCATCACCGAGCCCGGCGAGCGCCAGGCCGACCCGCAGGGCGTGTGCGACGGCCTGGTCGCCGCCGTACGCCGGCTCGCCCGGCGCGACTACCCGCTGGTGCTGCTGATCGACGACGCGCACTGGGCCGACCAGGAGACCCTGCGCTGGCTCGCCGCGTTCGCCGAGCGGCTCGACGACCTCTCCGTGCTGGTCGTCGTGGCCCGGCGCCCCGGCGAGGTCACCGGCGAGAGCGCCCGCCTCCTCGACGCCGTCGCCGCGGCCTCCAGCAGCCCGCACACCGTCCTGGACGCCCTCACCCCGGGCGCCACCGCCGAACTCACCCGTGCCCGGGTCGGCGCGCACGCCGACGCCCCGTTCTGCCGCGAGGTGTGGGCCGTCACCGGCGGCAACCCGTACGAGACCGTGGAGCTCCTCGCCAAGGTGCTGGACAGCGAGCTGGAGCCGACCGAGGGCGCGGCCGCCGAACTGCGCGCCCTCAACCGCTCGGCGCGCGGCGGCGGACTCGTGGCCCGCCTGGAGGAACTCGGCATCGAGGCCACCCGTTTCGCCTGGGCGGCCGCCATCCTCGGCACCGACATCTCCGTCCGCCTGGTGGCCAAGCTGGCGACCATGGAGCACGACGAGGCGCTGCGCTGTGTCGAACTGCTGAAGGACGCCCGCATCCTCACCGCACCCGACCCGGCCGCCGGCCGCGTCGGACAGGGTGACCTGGAGTTCGTCCACCCGCTGATCGCGTCCGCCGTCTACAACTCCATCCCGGACGCCCTGCGCACCGCCATGCACGGCATCGCCGCCCAGGTCGTCACCGACTCCGGGCGCGGCGCCGCCATGGCCTCCCGGCATCTGCTCAAGGTGCATCCGGACGACGACGAGGAACTCGTCGAGCAGCTGCGCGAGGCCGCCCGTGAACACCTCGCCGTCGGCGCCCCGGACGCGGCCCGCCGCTGCCTGGAGCGCGCCCTGCTGGAACCGCCGACCCCGGACGTCCACGCGCATGTGCTCTACGAACTCGGCTGCGCCACCCTGCTCACGGCGCCCGCCACCACCATCCACCACCTCCAGGCCGCGCTCGGCATGCCCGGTCTGGACGGGGACGCGCGCGTGGACGCCGTCTTCCGTCTCTCCACCGCCCTCCTCCACAACGACCAGCTGGAGGAGGCCGTCCGCACCGTCGAGGCCGAGGCCGCCCGCCATGAGGACGGCCCCGCCAAGCTGCGGCTGACGGCGGTGCGGTTCATGTGGGAGGGCATCGCCGGTGAGGCCGTCTCCCCGGGCCGCTCCGAGCGTCTCGCCGCCCTCGCCGAGACCTGCACCGGCCGCGACAACTCCGAGCGCGCGCTGCTCATACTGCGCGGCTTCGACGCCCTGATCCACGGGGAGAACGCCGAGGAGGTCGTGGAGTACTGCGACCGCTCCCTCGTCAACGGCCGCCTCGCCCCGGGGCTCGGCTGGACCGACACCGAGTGGGGCATCGAGCTGCTGCTGATGCTCGCCAGCTCCTACGCCCACACCGACCGCCTCGACCGCGCCGAGAGCCTGTGCACCGAGGCGTTGCGCGCCTACGAGCAGGCCGGCTGGAGCGGCGGCCATCTCGTCCTGGCCCACGCCTACGTCGGGCTCGCGCATCGCCGGCGCGGGCGGCTGCGGGAGGCCGAGACCTCACTGCGGGAGTCGCTGCGGCTCGCCGAACGCGTCGGGCGCGGGCTGCCCCTGTACTGGACCGTGACCTGCAACCTCGTCGACACCCTGCTCGCCCGGGGCCATGTCCAGGAGGCCTGGGAGATCGCCGAGGAGTACGACTTCGCGCCGCCCTATCCGTCCACCATCGTGATGCCCGACGTACGGACCGTGCGCGGGCGGCTGCTGCTCGCGGTCGGCCGGACCAAGGACGGCATCAACGAACTGGAGGAGGCCGAGAAGGCGGCGGCCGCGCGGGGCCATCACAACCCGGTGGTCGTGACCTGGGCGCTCGACCTCGCCCGGGCGCTCGCCGTGGACGATCCTGGGCGGGCGGCCCGGCTGGCCTCGGAGGCCCGGCGGCAGGCCGAGAGGTTCGGTACCGACACCGCCATCGGTGAGGCCCTGCGGTGCGCGGCGGCGCTGGAGACGGGACAGCGGGCCGTGCGGCTCGCCGCGCAGGCCGTGGCGTACCTGGAGGCGTCGCCGTGTCAGTACGAGCACGCGGCGGCCCGGGTGGAGTACGGGATCGCCGCGCGGTCGGTGGCCGAGCTCAACCGGGGGCTCGCGCTGGCCCGGTCGTGCGGGGCCGACGGCCTGGTGGCGCAGGCCCGGGACGTGCTGGACACGGGGCGCGGGCTGCGCTGACCCGCTCGGGCGGGATCGCCGCGGCCCGCCCCCCAGGAACGCCTACAGCGCGAGGAGCTGGTCGGTGACCGCCGTCAGTCGCTTGCGCACTTCACGGTCGTACGTCGTCTCGTGCGCCCGTGCGGGGCTCGTGCCGTCGAAGTAGCCGCCGCTCCCCGACTCCCGGGTCGCCAGGGCCAGTACACCCGGCGCGCCGTCCGCCACCGTGTTCCACGGGGTCACACGGCCCTCCCGCACCATCGCCGTGTCCATGAAGGTCGCGGGATGGAGGACGTTCACCGCGACCCCGGTGCCCGCCAGCTCCTCGGCCAGGGTGAAGGTGTGGGCCGCGAGGGCGAACTTCGCCCGGCGGTAGGCCGCGAAGCCGTCGTAGCCCCGCCTGAATTCGATGTCGTCGAAGTCCACCGGGTCCTGGCCCACCGAACCGACGTTCACGATCTTGGACGGTGTGTTGGCGCGGAGGGTCGGCAGCAGGGCGCGGGTGAGGACCACCGGGGCCAGGTAGTTGACGGCCAGGCGGAGTTCGTGGCCGTCCGCGCTCAGCTCCCGGGACGCGCCGGGGGCGCCGGCGCCCACGCCCGCGTTGTTGATCAGGACATCCAGGTCGGGGTGGGCGTCGGCCACATGGGCGGCCAGCTCGCGTACCTGGGACAGGGCGGCCAGGTCGGCGGTGAAGCCCTCGGCGTCGCCCTCGGTGCGCAGTTCGTCGACCAGTTGTTCCGTACGGCGCGGGTCGCGGCCGTGGGCGAGGACGACATGGCCGGCCCGGACCAGCTCGAAGGCGACGTGGCGGCCGAGGCCGGAGGTGGCGCCGGTGACGAGAATCGTGGACATGCCTCCACCGTAGGCACGCGGTGGAGGCATGTGCGAGGTGCTGCTGGGGCTACGACCAGCAGGGTCACCCTCCCGACTCTCCGGCCCCGTCGGCTTCTTCGGCCAGGACGCGCTGCGCCGTCGCGAACGCCGAGTTCGCCGCCGGGACCCCGCAGTACACGGCCGTCTGCAGCAGTACCGCGCCGATCTCGTCCGGGGTGAGGCCGTTGCGCCGGGCCGCGCGGACGTGCATGGCCAGCTCGTCGTAGTGGCCGTGGGCCACCAGCGCGGTCAGCGTGATCATGCTGCGCTCGCGTCGCGTCAGCGTCGGGTCCGTCCAGATCTCGCCCCAGGCGTAGCGCGAGATGAAGTCCTGGAAGCGTGCCGTGAAGGGCGTCTGACGGGACTGCGCCCGGTCGACGTGCGCGTCGCCGAGTACCTCGCGCCGGACCTCCATACCGAACGCGGCGCCCGGTCCGAGGTGGGCGCGCAGGGCCGTCAGCACCGGCCGCGGGCACTGCGCGGGCGCGAGGTGCGGGGCGCCCGGCAGTTCGACGAGGGTGGCGCCGGGGACGGCGTCCGCGATCTCCCGCAGATGCGGGGGCGGGGTGGCCCGGTCCTCGCGCCCGGCGATGAGCAGGGTGCGCACCAAGATCTCCGGGAGCCGCTCGCGCACGTCGAAGGCGGCGAGGGCGTCGCAGCAGGCCGCGTACGCCTCGGGGTCCGCGTTCGCCTCGTCGTCGAAGAGCCGCCGGTCGGTGAAGCCGGCGCTGAACCAGCGCGCCGGGGTGCTCTCCCGCAGCCACGCCATCCCCTCCCGCCGCACCCGCTCGGCCCGCTCCTCCCAGGGCTTCGAACCGTTGAAGTGCGACGAGGAGCAGATCGCGGCCAGGGAGGTGAGCCGGTCCGGGTGGTGCAGGGCCAGCTGCAGGCCGACCGCTCCGCCCAGCGAGACGCCCGCGTAGGCGAACCGGTCGACGCCGAGCGAGTCGGCGAGTTCCAGCACCAGGCGGGCGAGGTCCTCCATCGTGGCGCCGGGGCCGATCAGATCGGCTGCGGAGCCGCCGTGGCCGGGCAGGTCCCAGCGGATCACCCGGTGGGTGATGGACAGCTCGGGCGCCACCTTGTCCCACAGGGCGTACGACGTCCCCAGCGAAGGGCCGAGGAGCAGGACCGGCGCGGAAGTGGGCCCTTCGGCGCGGTGGTTGAGGAGTCGGTCGGTCAACGTCGCTCCAGGGCACGGTCGGTGAGAAGGGCTGCGGCACCCGTGTAACGGGCCGGGTCGGTGAGGTCGTCGAGGTCGACGTCCTTCAACTCGGGCTCTTCGGCGAGGAGTTCCTCCAGCTGACGGCCCTCGGAGTAGGTGCGCTCGGCCAGCTGGGTCAGCAGGGACTTGGCGCGGGCGCGTCCGAGCACCGGGGCCAGCTCGGCGGAGAGCCGCTCGGAGACGATCAACCCGTGGGTGAGGCCGAGGTGTTCGCGCATGGTGTCGGCGTGGACCCGTAGGCCTTCGGTGAGTTCGGCGGCGTCCCGGGCGGCTCCGCCGACCAGGCGCAGCAGGTCGCGCAGTGGCTCCCACTCGGCGTGCCAGGCCCCGGCCGGCCGCTCGTCCTCGGCCGTCAGCGACCCGTACAGCGTGGCCGCCAGCTGCGGCGCCCTGTGCGCGGCGGCGACGACGAGCGTGGAGCGGACGGGATTCGCCTTGTGCGGCATGGCCGAGGAGCCGCCGCCGCTGCCCTCCGCGACCTCCGCGATCTCCGTGCGGCCGAGGACGAGCACATCCGTCGCGAGCTTGCCCAGCGCGCCGGCCGTGAAGGCCAGGCAGCCCGCGAGATCGGCGACCGGTGTGCGCAGGGTGTGCCAGGGCAGCGGCGGCACGGCGAGGCCGAGCCGGTGCGCGAAGGCCGCCGTGAGTGCCTCGGTGTCCTCGGCGCCGTACGCCGTGAAGGCCGCCAAGGTCCCGGCGGCACCGCCGAGTTGGACGGGCAGGCCGTCCCGGACCCGGACGGTCCGGTCCCGGGCGTCGAGCACCAGGGAGCGCCAGCCGGCGGCCTTCAGACCGAATGTCGTCGGCACGGCGTGCTGGGTGAGCGTCCGGCCCGGCATCGCGGTGTCGCGGTGCTCGGCGGCCAGCCGGGCCAGCGCCCGCTCGGTGCGGGCGAGGTCGGCGAGGACCAGGTCGAGGGTGCGGACGGCGACCAGCATCGTGGCCGTGTCCATGATGTCCTGGCTGGTCGCGCCCCGGTGGACATAGGGGCCGTACTCCTCGCCGACGGCCTTCGTCAGGTCCGCGACCAGGGGGATGACCGGGTTGCCGCCGCCGCGGGCGCGCTCGGCGAGGGAGCGTACGTCGAAACGGGCGGCGTCGGCCGCCTCGGTCACCGCGGCCGCCGCCGGGCCCGGGGCGAGCCGCCGGGCCGCCTGGGCGTGGGTGAGCGCCGCCTCCGCGTCGAGCAGGGCCTGCAGGTAGGCCGTGTCCGAGGTCGCGGAGGCGGCGGGGGAGCCGGTCCACCCGGGGGCGAGCAGACCGGTGGCGTCGGGATCGGCAGAAGTCACTGGAACTCCAGGAAGACCGTCTCGCCTTCGCCCTGAAGGCGGATGTCGAAACGGTAGGTGCTGTTGCCCTCGTCCCGGGCGATCAGCGTGTCGCGGCGCGCCTGGTCGAGCCGGGCGAGCAGCGGGTCGGCCGTGAGCGCCGCCTCGTCGCCCGGCAGATAGACGCGGGTGAAGAGGTGGACGAGCAGACCGCGCGCGAACACACAGACGCTGATGTACGGCGCGCTGTGCCCGCGTGCGCCCGGACGCAGGGTCCGCGCGTACCAGTGGCCGTCGGCGTCGGTCTGGATGCGGCCCCAGCCGGTGAACTCCACCCCGTTGCGGCCCAGGTGCTCGCCGGACGCGGGGTCGCGCCGCATGGAGCCGTCGGTGGTGGAGACGTTGCCGTCGGGGTCGGCGCCCCACAGCTCCACGAAGGCGTCGGGCAGCGGGTTCCCCTCGCCGTCGAGGACGTAGCCGTGGACCGTGACGGTGTCCGGGTGGCCGAGCGGCGCGATGTCCTCGCCGCCGCGGAAGGGCAGCGCATAGCCGTAGAACGGGCCCACGGTGTGCGAGGGGGTCGGCAGGACCGCTTCGGGGCGGCTGGTGTCGATCTTCGTCATGGCAGCTCAGCGCCCTTCTTCGAGCCATGTGGCGTGCGGGCCGTCCAGCACGATGTCCCAGTGGTAGCCCATCGAGAACTCCGGTACGGACAGGCCGTGGTCGTAGGTCGCGACCAGCCGCTGGCGCGCCGCGTCGTCCGTCACCGACTGGATGATCGGGTCGTAGGGGAACAGCGGGTCGCTCGGGAAGTACATCTGGGTCACGAGCCGCTGGGTGAACGCCGTGCCGAACATCGAGAAGTGGATGTGGGCGGGGCGCCAGGCGTTGACGTGGTTGCGCCAGGGGTAGGGGCCCGGCTGGACGGTCGTGAAGTGGTACCGGCCCTCGGTGTCGGTGAGCGTGCGGCCGACGCCGGTGAAGTTCGGGTCCAGCGGGGCGTCGTGCTGCTCGCGCTGGTGGGCGTAGCGGCCGGCCGAGTTGGCCTGCCAGATCTCGATCAGCTGGCCGCGGACCGGGCGGCCGTCGCGGTCGAGGAGCCTGCCGGAGACGGTGATGCGCTCGCCGATGGGCTCACCGGTGTGCTGCCGGGTCAGGTCGTTGTCCATGTCGGTGATGTCCCGCTCGCCGAAGGCGGGGGAGTGCAGCTCCACCAGCTCCGGGTCCTTCGTCACGTCGATGGTGATCGGCGGCTGCTGGGGATGGCGCAGGATCGAGGAGCGGTACGGGGCGTAGTCGCGGCGCGGGTGGTGCTCCACGGGGGCGCCGTCGGCGACACGCTTCTCGTAGGCGGCGTGTTCGGCCGCGATCTCCTGGTCGATGTCGTGCTGCGTGAGAGTCATGGGGATACCTCGGGATCGCCCGCACATGAATTAATCAGGGCACTGAGCATTAGGTGAAGTTTCCTTCACGCTGCCATCGGTGGCTCTCAGCGTCAAGACCCTGGAGAAGTACGCGGTCAGAAGCGCGGGCACGGTGGAAGACAGGCCCGCGAACGGACCGGTATCGTTCAGTGCACCAACGAATTCGACCGCGGGGAGCGCAGATGGCAGCGGTGGACCTCGCCACCCATCCCGGACACCTGGCCCGGCGGCTGCAGCAGGCCCACTACCTGCTGTGGAACACGATGGTCTCGGAGGAGATCACCTCGCCCCAGTTCGCGGTCCTGAACGCGCTCGTCGCCGAGCCGGGCCTGGACCAGCGCACGGTGGGGGAGCGGGTGGGGCTCGACCGTTCCACGATCGCCGAGGTGATCAGCCGGCTCGGCAGGCGCGGGTTGCTGGACAAGGTGCGCGACCCCCAGGACGGCCGCCGCTTCCTGCTGCGGCTGACGGAGGACGGGGTGCGCACCCATCGCAAGCTGACCGTGCGCACGGCGCGCATGAACCAGGTCTTCCTCGCCCCGCTGTCGGCCTCCGAGCAGACGGTGTTCTTCGAGCTCATCCAGCGGGTCGCGGACGCCGCCGAGGGGCTCCGCAACCCCTCGCAGCCCCTCGTCGCGCAGAGCTGACACCCACCCGGCACCCTCAGGGCGCCTTGGCGAACACCACCCACACCTGGCCCTCGGCGAAGTTCACCGGCGCGCCGTCCTTCGTTGTGAAGGCCGTACCGTCCGTGGCCTTCGGGCGTTTCCACTCGACGTCGTAGACCTTCCCGTCACGCAGTACCTCGGCCGTCCCGGAACCGGTCGTCCGGGTGTACGGCGTGTTGTTGCCGAGGACGTCGTGGAAGGCGGACCTGCGGATCTTCACGTACTGCACGACGACCGTCGCCGGCGCCACCCGGTGACCGTCGGTCGTCACCGTCGGTGTGCCGTCCATCGCGACCAGCCAGCGGTGCGTACTCCCGGACCAGGTGAAGGTGAACCGGGCGGCCGGATAGCGGACGGTGATCGAGGGGTCGGGCCTGCCGCCGGCGGGCGCGGCGCCGTAGCGAAAGCCGTTCGTGAGGGCGTCCGCGCCGGGAGCGGTGGGCATCAGCCGGTCGGGGCGCAGATAGAGGTTGTGCGGGGCGGCGTTGCGGGTGCCGCGGAACCAGGCGGCGGAGACCTTGCCGGGCGGCTGGGCCGTCAGCGGCGCACGGTCGATCAGCGGCAGCAGCTTGCGCTGGGCGCCGGAGAAGGCCAGCGTCGGGTCGTCGAACTGCCGCAGCAGCTCCAGGTCGGACTCGCGGGCGCTGCGCACCGGCCCGACCACCTTCGGCAGCCTGGTCGCGTACACCGCCATCAGCCGGCTCAGCCCGCCCTCGACCTGCTCGGCGTAGACGACGTCTGCGTCGCGCAGCCCCGTCTGGGGCCGGGCCGCGGGGGCGTTGTCGATCTTCACCGCGAGTACGGGACCCGCGGCGGCGGGGCGCCGGCTCGCGGTCCCCTCCCCGGTCGGCGCCGACGTCTTCGGCCGGCCGCGTCCGTCGTCCACCGGCCCGTGCCCGCTCGTACAGCCCGCCGCCAGCGCCGCCGTCACCGTGGCGGCGAGCAGCGCGACCGTCGTAGAAGTGCGGCGAGTGCGCACCTGCCGTCCCATGCCCACCGTTGGCCACCCATCTCCCGTGTTATTGATTGTGCGCTTATAAGTTCATTGATGGCCATACCCGCTCGATTCTGATCGCGCGCGTTCGGATGGGCCAAACGGTGACGAACCCCTCCGATCGGCCCAGACCGCGGCGCTTCGGCACGGCGTCCCCGGGTACTCGGGCGCCGTCGCAGCACCGGACCCACCGACGCGACGGAGGGAGTGCCACGCCATGAAGGCCGTGACCTGGCAGGGCAAGCGGGACGTACGGGTGGAGGACGTGCCCGATCCGAAGATCCAGGAGCCGACCGACGCGATCATCCGGATCACGTCGACGGGACTGTGCGGCTCCGATCTGCATCTGTACGAGGTGCTCACCGCGTTCATGACACCGGGCGACATCCTCGGACACGAACCGATGGGCATCGTGGAGGAGGTCGGCGCCGGGGTGCCGGACCTCTCGGCGGGCGACCGGGTGGTGGTGCCGTTCCAGATCGCCTGCGGCGACTGCTGGATGTGCCTGACCGGGCTCCCCACCCAGTGCGAGACCACCCAGGTCACCAACGAGGGCATGGGCGCCGCCCTGTTCGGCTACACCCGGCTCTACGGCGCCGTCCCGGGCGCCCAGGCCGAGTATCTGCGCGTGCCGCAGGCGCAGTTCGGGCCGATCAAGGTCCCCGAGGGCCCGCCCGACGACCGCTTCGTCTACCTCTCCGACGTACTGCCCACCGCCTGGCAGGCGGTCGAGTACGCCGGCATCCCCGAGGGCGGCAGTGTCGCCGTGCTCGGCCTCGGGCCGATCGGCGACATGGCCTGCCGGATCGCCCAGGTGCGCGGCGCCGGGCGGGTGTTCGGGGTGGACCTGGTGAGCGAGCGGCTGCGCAGGGCGAAGGCCCGGGGTGTGGAGACGTACGACCTCAGGAGCTTCGACAGCGAGAAGGAACTGGTCACCGCGATCCACGACCAGACCGACGGGCGCGGCCCCGACGCCGTGATCGACGCGGTCGGCACCGAGGCCCACGGCAGCGCGGCGGCACGGATGGCCCAGCATGCCGCGACCCTGCTGCCGCGCAGGATCGGCGCCCCGTTCGCCGAGCGCTTCAGCGTCGACCGGCTCGCCGCCCTGAACACCGCGATCGAGCTGGTGCGCCGCGGTGGCACACTCTCCCTCACCGGTGTCTACGGCGGAATGGCCGACCCGCTGCCCCTGCTCACCATGTTCGACAAGCAGATCCAGATCCGTATGGGACAGGCTAACGTGCGCCGCTGGAGCGACGAGATCCTGCCGTACCTCACGGACGAGGACCCGCTCGGCGTGGACGACTTCGCCACCCACCGGGTGTCGCTGGCGAAGGCCCCGCGAGCGTACGAGATGTTCCAGAAGAAGCGGGACGGCGCGGTCAAGGTGCTGATGCAGCCCTGAGCGCCGGTGCGGCCCCGGGTCAGGGGCGTCCGAGGATCTCACCGAGGTCGTAGCGCACCGGCTCCTCCAGCTGCGCGTAGGTGCAGCTCTCCGGCGTCCGGTCCGGACGCCAGCGCCGGAACCGGGCCGTGTGCCGAAAGCGTGCCCCGTTCTCCATGTGGTCGTACGCCACCTCGGCCACCCGCTCCGGACGCAGCGGCACCCAGGACAGGTCCTTCTTCCCCGACCAGCGGCTGGGAGCGCCCGGCAGCCGGGCGCTCTCGTGCGCCGCCTCGTCGGCCCAGGCCGCCCAGGGATGTCCCGCGACGTCCTGTGTCCTGAGCGGCTCCAGCTCGTCGACGAGTTCGGCGCGCCGTTTCATGGGGAAGGCGGCCGACACTCCCACGTGCTGCAGCCGGCCCTGGTCGTCGTACAGCCCGAGCAGCAGCGAACCCACGATCGGCCCGCTCTTGTGGAAGCGGTAGCCGGCCACGACGACGTCCGCCGTCCGCTCGTGCTTGATCTTGAACATGGCGCGCTCGTCCTGCAGATAGCGCCCGCCGAGCGGCTTGGCGATGACGCCGTCCAGGCCCGCGCCCTCGTACTGCTCGAACCAGCCGTGCGCCACCTCGATGTCGGTCGTGGACGGCGCGAGGTGGACGGGCGGGGTGACGTCCGACAGGGCCCGCTCCAGCAGCGCCCGCCGGTCGCTCAGCGGGACGCCGAGCAGTGACTCGTCGTCCAGCGCCAGCAGGTCGAACGCCACGAAGGACGCCGGTGTCCTCTCGGCGAGCATCCGCACCCGGGAGTCCGCCGGATGGATGCGCTCGGTGAGCGCGTCGAAGTCCAGATGGCCCTCCCGTGCGATCACGATCTCGCCGTCCAGCACGCACCGCTCGGGCACCCGCTGCCCCAGCGCCTCCACCAGCTCGGGGAAATACCTGGTCAGCGGCTTGCCGGTACGGCTGCCGAGCTCGATCTCGGCCCCGTCCCGGAACACGATCGCCCGGAACCCGTCCCACTTCGCCTCGTACTGCATGCCCGGCGGGATCTTCGCCACCGACTTGGCGAGCATCGGCTTCACAGGAGGCATCACGGGGAGATCCATGCCCTAGATTCTGCTCGCATACGTCCCTCGTCGCCCGGTATGCGAGGTTCACCAGGTCTGTCTACCGTGGCCGTATGGGTGAAGCGGTGGAACTGGAAGCGGGCGGCCGCACCGTCCGTCTGTCCAGCCCGAGCAAGGTCTTCTTTCCCGAGCGCGGCTTCACGAAGCTGGACCTCGCCCAGTACTACATCGCCGTGGGTCCCGGCATCCTGCGCGCCCTGCGCGACCGGCCCACCACCCTGGAGCGCTATCCGGAGGGGGTGAACGGCGAGAACTTCTTCCAGAAGCGGGCACCGAAGAACATGCCCGACTGGATCCCGACCGCCCACATCACCTTCCCCAGCGGCCGCAGCGCCGACGAGATGTGCCCCACCGAGGAGGCCGCCGTCCTGTGGGCCGCCCAGTACGGCACGCTCACCTTCCACCCGTGGCCCGTACGCCGCGACGACGTCGACCGTCCCGACGAACTCCGCATCGACCTCGACCCGCAGCCCGGCACCGACTACGACGACGCCGTCCGGGCCGCCTTCGAACTGCGGGAAGTACTCAGGGAGTTCGGCGGGCTGCGAGGCTTTCCCAAGACCTCCGGCGGCCGCGGCCTGCATGTCTTCGTGCCGATCGAGCCACGTTGGACCTTCACCCAGGTGCGCCGGGCCGCCATCGCGGTGGGCCGGGAGCTGGAGCGCCGGATGCCGGAGCAGGTGACCACCAAGTGGTGGAAGGAGGAGCGCGGGGAGCGCATCTTCGTCGACTACAACCAGACGGCCAGGGACCGCACGATCGCCTCCGCCTACTCCGTACGGCCCCGCCCGCACGCTCCTGTCTCGGCACCGCTGAGCTGGGACGAGGTCGGCGTCGCGCATCCCCGGGACTTCGACATCGCGACCATGCCCGCCCGCTTCGCCCAACTCGGCGACGTGCACGCGGACATGGACGACCACCGCCATTCGCTGGAGGCCCTGCTGGAACTCGCCCGCAGGGACGAGCAGGACCACGGCCTCGGCGATCTGCCCTACCCGCCGGAGTATCCGAAGATGCCGGGGGAGCCCAAGCGGGTGCAGCCCAGCCGGGCGAGGAAGGAGACCCCCGCGGCCGGGACCCAGGAACCGCACGAACGCTGAGAGCGCTCTCTGCGCCCCCTCGCACCCGGGGCTATCCTGATCGGCACCCGCCGACTAGGAGCCCCAAGTGACCGACACCGCACCGCGCCCCACGCTGGAGGCCGTGGCTGCCCGGGCGGGCGTGTCCCGGGCCACCGTCTCCCGTGTGGTGAACGGCGGGGACGGGGTCCGTGAGCCTCTCGTCGCACGGGTGCGCCGGGCGGTGGAGGAACTCGGCTATGTGCCGAACCAGGCCGCGCGCAGTCTGGTGACCCGACGGCACGACGCCGTCGCCGTGGTCATCGCCGAACCGGAGACACGGGTCTTCGCCGACCCCTTCTTCGCCCTCCAACTCCGCGGTATCAGCAAGGAGTTGACGGCCCACGACAACCAGCTCGTACTGCTGCTCACCGAGGGGCGCGACGACCACGCCCGCGTCGGCCGCTATCTGGCCGGCGGACATGTCGACGGCGCGCTCGTCTTCTCGCTGCACCTCGACGACCCGCTGCCCGGACTGATCCGGCACGCCGGGGTGCCGACCGTGTTCGGCGGCCGGCCCGGCTGGGGCGAGGGGGAGGGCGGCAGTGGCGCGGTGTACGTCGACAGCGACAACCGGGGCGGGGCGCGGGAGGCCGTACGGCATCTCGTCGGCCTCGGGCGGACCCGGATCGCGCACATCACCGGGCCCCTCGACCAGACGTCCGCGGCCGACCGGCTCGACGGCTTCCGGGACGTCATGGGGGACGCCGATCCGTGGCTGGTCGCGGAGAGCGACTTCACGCCCGGGGGCGGGGAGCGGGCGATGCGGGTGCTGCTCGACAGGTGTCCCGACCTGGACGGGGTTTTCGCCGCGAACGACCTCAGCGCGGTGGGGGCGTTGCGGGTGCTGAGGGAGCGGGGGCTGCGGGTGCCGGAGGATGTCGCGGTGATCGGGTTCGACGACATGGTGGCGGTGGCCGAGCAGGCCGAGCCGCCGCTCAGCACGGTCCGTCAGGACATCGAGGAGATGGGGCGGTTGATGGCCCGGTTGCTGTTGGAGCGGCTGGGGCATCGGGGCACGCAGGACGGGGGAGGCACGGCGGGTGGTGTGGTCCTGCCGACGACGTTGGTGCGCCGCGCCTCGGCGTGAGGCGCGGCGGACACCTGGACGGCGAAGGGCGAGCCGCGTGCCGGCCCACCCCCCCCCGCGCCCCTGAAGGCTTCCGCTTCAGGCCGGTTGGGTCGTGCTCTTGATGACCGCGAACCTGGCGCCGTACGGGTCTGCCAGCCTCGCGATGGTGCCGACGCCCTCGATCGGCGTGGCCGGCACACGGATCGTGCCGCCCAGCTCCCGGGCCCTCGCGACCGTCGCCTCCGCGTCGGTGACCTCGAAGTACGGGAGCCAGTACGGGGTGTCCTCCGACGGATCGTCCGCCAGCGAGACGATGCCGCCGAACATGGAGTCCTCGCTGCCCCCGGCGGGGTTGACACAGGTGTAGGTGCCGCCGGGGAAGGGCACCGCGGCGGTCTCCAGGCCCAGGGTCTCGTGGTAGAACCAGGCCGCCGCGGCCATGTCCGGGGTGTACAGCTCCACCCAGGACAGGGAGCCGGTCTCGTTGGCCAGGTCCACGCCCTTGGTGCGGCCCGGCTGCCAGACGCCGAACGGCACACTCGCCTTGTCCGCGAGGATCGCCATACGGCCCTCGCCCATGACGTCCATGGGCGGCATGAGCACACTGCCGTGCGCCTGCTCGGCGGCCTTGGCGGTGGCCTCCGCGTCCGCGCTCTGGAAGTAGACGGTCCAGGAGGGCGGCCCCTGCTCGGGGCCGGTCTGCATGGCGCCGGCCACGGTCCTGCCGTCCAGCTGGAAGAAGCCGTAGCCACCGGCGTCGGGTCCCGCCGACTGGAACTGCCAGCCGAAGAGGCCGCCGTAGAAGGAGATGGCGCCGTCGATGTCGGATGTGCCGACGTCGATCCAGTTCGGAGCGCCGTTGACGAAACGGGTGGTGAGCATCTGCGCCCTCCTCGGAAGGGTCACGTTCTCTGCACTGCCGAGTCTTGCATCCCCCACTGACAATCGCCGCCGGACCGCGATGGTTGCGCGCGCCGCCGTGCGCCGACCCCCGCGCGCACGCCATCATCGGGGTGGCCGGGGGCCCGGGACACGGCGTTGATCCCGCGTTGATCGAACGTTTTTCGGCACCCGGCAGGCTCTGCGCATGCACATCGACACGATCATCCCGGCCGACCTCGCCTGGCAGTCCGAGGCGCTGTGCGCACAGACCGGGGCCGACTTCTTCTTCCCCGAGCCGGGCAGCTCGGTCCGCGAGGCCAAGCGCATCTGCTCCCTCTGCGAGATGCGCCCCGCGTGTCTGGAGTACGCCCTGCGCAACGACGAGCGGTTCGGCGTGTGGGGCGGGCTGTCGGAGAAGGAACGGCTGGAGCTCAGGCGTACGGCGCGCTGAACATCGGTGCCATGCCGACAGGGCCGCGCCCGAACACGGCCGTCCGGTCGGTGCCGTGGGAAAATCCGCCCGCCGCACGCCTGTCTCCGGGCACAATCCCCGCATGGTCCACCTCGCTCCGCGCCAGCAGGCCGAGAGTCTGCTGAACGCCCTCGATCCGCTCCCGCACCCACGGCGCATGCGTGAACTGGCCGTGCGGGTACGCGAGATGACGGCCCTGCGGCCGGTCCTGGACGAGCTCGAGGAGCGTGGGACCTACGGGCGGCAGCTCGCCGTCGTCGCCGCGTCCGTCGGCCAGGACACCGAGTGGATCGCCGCGCGGATCGCCGATCCCGACTCCTTCGTGCGCGGTCACGCGCTGCGGGTGGCCGACAGCCTGGGAGTCGCGGACACCGCCTTCGAGGCGGGACTCGCCGATGCCCCCGAGGTGGTGCGGCGGGACCTGCTGCGTGCCGTCGTCGCCTCGGAGCCGCGCACCGCGCTCGCCGACCGGCTCGTCGACGCCCTGCGCCGGGACCGGGGTGACACCGAGGCGGCCCGGCTGCTGCCCGGATGTTCCGAGGCCACCGTGGCGCGGCTGCTCCCCGAGCTGCTGCACGCCGTCGGCGCGTGGACGACACTGGCGAAGCGGCACACGGCGGTCCTGCTCGACACGCTGGAGGCGCAGTTGGCCGCGCTGCCGCCGGCTCTGCGCGAGACCTGGTGGTGGCGCTACGGGCACGCCGTGGCCGCGGTGACACCGGCCGAGCCGCTGCGGGTGCTCGGAGTGCTGGAACGGCTGGGGCCCACCCCGCTGCCGTACGAACTCCGCCTGCATGTCGGCAGGTTCGCCGCCGTGGACCCGCGACGGGTGCTGCGGCTCCTGCTGACGCCCGCGTGGGTCGATGCCGTCGGGATCAGCACGCTGAGCCCGGCCACCCTGCGCCGGCTCGGCCACTGCGACGGGCCCGAACTCCTCGCATACGGCAGGCATTTGGCAAGCCGCTGCAATCTTCGGTTCCTGTTGGGGGCGCTCCCCCCGGCCCGTCGTGGCCCGCTGCGCGACGCCGTCGAGGACGGGCCCGGCGGGTCCGACGTCTTCGACGGCACCGTCCTGGACGTCCTGACGCGACCTCACGCGGCCGAACTGGCCAGCCAGTTGGCCGAGCGGGCGCGTGAACGCGGAGGCCCGTGGAGCGTGGTGCTCCAGTCCGAGTCCTATCTGCCCGTCGCCCAGGTGCGCGAGCGGCTCCTGGAAGCGACCCGGCGGTCGGCCGCCGAGGACCGTGCCCAGGCCTGGCCGATGCTGATCCGCAACGCCGCGCGCTCCGGCGACCCGGCCGCGGTCACCGCCGTACTGCGGGACATGGAGCGGATGCGCGACGAGCAGGATCCCGTGCGCTCGGCCGCGTTGGGCGCGCTCGCCGCCGTCCGGGCGGCCCTGATCACCGAGGACGCCGAACCGCATCTGGACCGCGTCGCCGTCGACGCCGTCCAGGCCCGCGACTCCTCGTCCGAGACCCGGCAGCGGCTGAGCGAGCTCGCCGTCGCCGTGCTGCGCGAGCAAGCGGCGGGCGGATCGCGCGAGTTGGTCAACTGGGCGCTGCGCACCCTGGTGCGGATCTCCGGCCACACCGGCGGCGCGGACCTCGGACGCCTGGACCGTACGCTGCGGCGCGGCCAGGAGCACCAGGTGTACGAGGCGCTGCGGCCGTGGATCGAGGCCGGCGCGGAGAAGGCGGACTACGGCCTGGCCTTCGCGCTCGCCCGCGCGGCGGGCCGGCGCGCCGCCGGGATGGCCGAGCTGCAGGAGCTGCTGTGGCAGGCCGTCCGGTACGGCGACGACCCCACCGTGCGGCAGGCCGTGGCGCTGTGGCTGGAGCCGCACGCCACACGCGACGAGCGGGTCGCGCGCCTTCTCGCCCATGAGCCGTCGGCCGCCACCCTGCCCGAGGTGCGGCGCGCCGTCGTCCGGCGCCGCACCGACCTGCTGGACCTGCTGCTCGCCGAGACCCCGCCCTACGGCCGCTTCCTGACCAAGGGCACGCCGTGGTCCGTACCGGTGACCACCGAGGTACGGCGTTGGGTGCCACGTCAACAGGACGGACTGCTGCGGCAGTTGGCGGCGCTCGCCGGGGACTCCGGGCTGCCCGCGCACCGGCGGGCGGACGCCGTGGCCCGGGCCGCGTACGTGCCGGACGGCGGCGCCGACCTGATCCGCCGCTGGACCGGGGTGTCCGACGTCGTCATGGCGGAGACGGCGCTCGCCGCGCTGTCCCGCACCGCCCGGCCCGCCGACGCGCTGCTCGAACTGCTGGCGCACGCCGGCGGTGACCGGGCCGGGGCCGCGGTGTACGCGGCCACGCGCGCGTCCCGCCACGCGGCGCCCTCCCGGCTGGCCGCACTGCTCACGGAGGTGCTCACCACCCCCGACGCCAGGGTCACCAGCCGCAAGGAGGCCGTACGGCTCGCCGCGGTGCGGCTGCCGGTGCCGGAGGCCGCCCGACTGCTCACCGGGACGTACGCGCGCGCGGGGGCCCACCTCGATGTGCGCGCGGCCTGCGTCGCCTTCGCGGGCGGACTCCTCGCCCACGAGGAGATCTGGGACCTGATGCGCCATGCCGCGGGCGCCGAGCCGGTCCTGCGGGCCGCCGTGCTCCGCGTCACTCCGCTCGACCTGCCCGAACCCCAGCGCGAGCGCTACGCGACCCTGGTGCGCGAGGTGAGCGGCACGGACGATCCGGAGACGGCCGATCCGGCCTTCGCCGCGCTGGCCCGCTGGACTCCCTGGTCGCCCGAGGCGCCCGGGGTGCTGGCCCGGGCCGCGACCGACCTGACCGAGCGGGCGAACTGGCAGGCGGCGGCCCGGGGACTGGTCACGGCCGCCATGGCCTCCCCGGCGGGCGCCCAAGGACTGCTCGACGCGCTGCGGACGCTGGCCGAGGCCCCGGCCGCAAGCGAACCCGACGCCGAACGGCGGCGCGACCGGCCCGCCCACCGGCGCATCGGGTTCCTCGTCTCCTGCCTGGAGCACAACACCCGGACGGCGCCGGCGGCCATCCGCCCGGCCGCCCTGGCCGCGAGCGAACTGCTGGGGGAGTACGACGCCCTGGTCCCGCAGTCCGCCGCGCTCGCCGCTACCCATCTGGACCTGGCCGCCGGGGCGCCGGACCTGGACCGGCTGGCCGCGGCCGTCGGCACCGGGCGGCCCGTACTGGCCGCCGAGGTCGCCGACACGCTGGAGACGCGCCTGCGGCACCACGAGAAGCAGCCGGACCCCGAGGCGCTCCTGGCCGAGGCGGTACGGCTGACCGGGCACGGCGGTCACACCGAGGGCCTGCTCGCCCTCGCGGTCGTCGGGGCGGTCGGCTCCCTCACCGGGTGGCCCGCGGCCTGGCGGGAGCGGCTGCGGGAGCTGCGCCGCCATCCCCGGGCCGACGTACGCGACAGGGCGCTTCGGGAGGCGACCGTCTACGAGTGAGCGCCGTCAGGCTCCGGCGCGGGCCGCCATCCGGGCCTTGCGGGCGGCGAGCTTCTCGTCGAAGCGCAGGGCCTCCGCGTCGAGCCCGCCCATGAACAGGCCCAGCTCCTCCTGGGCCTGGCGGCCCTCGGTGCCGAGACCGTCGATCTCCATGATCTTCAGGAAGCGGATGACCGGCATGAGCACGTCGTCGTGGTGGATGCGCAGGTTGTAGACCTCGCCGATCGCCATCTGCGCGGCGAGCCGCTCGAAGCCGGGCATGCCGTGACCGGGCATCCGGAAGTTGACGACGACGTCCCGCACCGCCTGCATGGTCAGGTCCGGGGCGAGCTCGAACGCGGCCTTCAGCAGGTTGCGGTAGAAGATCATGTGCAGGTTCTCGTCGGTCGCGATACGGGCCAGCATGCGGTCGCAGACGGGGTCGCCCGACTGGTGGCCGGTGTTGCGGTGCGAGATACGGGTCGCGAGCTCCTGGAAGGCGACGTAGGCGACCGAGTGCAGCATCGAGTGACGGTTGTCCGACTCGAAGCCCTCGCTCATGTGCTCCATACGGAACCGCTCCAGCTTGTCCGGGTCCACCGCGCGCGAGGCGAGCAGGTAGTCGCGCATCACGATGCCGTGCCGGCCCTCCTCGGCCGTCCAGCGGTGCACCCAGGTGCCCCAGGCGCCGTCGCGGCCGAAGAGCGAGGCGATCTCGTGGTGGTAGCTGGGCAGGTTGTCCTCGGTGAGCAGGTTCACCACGAGGGCGATCCGGCCGATCTCGGTGACCTTGGACTGCTCCTTGTCCCAGGCCTCGCCGTCCTCGAAGAGGCCGGGGAAGTTACGGGCGTCCGACCACGGCACGTACTCGTGCGGCATCCAGTCCTTGGCGACCTTCAGATGCCGGTTGAGTTCGTTCTCCACCACTTCCTCCAGCGCGTACAGCAGACGGGCGTCGGTCCAGACGGCAGAGCTGCCGAGGGCGGGGGAAGTGATCGTCACGGGAACTCCAGGGGACGTACGCCAAGAACGGAACAGACCGGCGAGCGGTGCCGGAACCTACGAGAGCGTAGGCTACGAAACCGTAGGTTACGTTGCCGTAGGTTAAGTCCGCTGTAAAGATCCCTGATCAGACAGCGTTTTCTAGGACTTCCAAGGAACTGCCCGAAGCCCCGGGGCCGCAGGTCCCAGGGCTGGAGGAGCGATCGCCTCACCCGTCAGGCGTACAGCCCCCGCAGTCGGACCGAGAGGCATGTCACACAGCCCTCGAGCTTCTCGAACTCGCTGATGTCCACCACCACGGGCTCGAAACCGAGGTCCGCGAGGAGGTCCGCGGTCTTCGGCGCGCCGGCCGCCATCAGCAGCTTGTCCCCGCCGAGGAGCACGACGTGCGCGCCGGCCTCCTCGGGCACGGACAGGAAGCGGGGGAAGAGCGAGGGCCGGTCGACCTTCGGGATGTGCCCGATGACCGTTCCGTCGGGCAGCGCGGTGACCGCCGACTTCAGGTGCAGCACCTTGCTCACCGGAACGGCGACGACCCGCGCGCCGAGCGGCTCGAAGGCCGCCCGCAGCTGCTGCACACCGGCCGCGTTGGTGCGCCCGCCCCGGCCGACGTAGATGGTGTCGCCGATCTTCAGGACGTCACCGCCGTCCAGGGTGCCCGGCTCCCAGATCCAGTTCACGGAGCAGCCGAGACGCGCCACGGCCTCCTCGACCCCGGCCGCCTCGTCCCGCCGGGACTCGGCGCCGGAGCGCGCGATCAGCGCGACGTTCCGGTACATGACGACGGTGTCCTCGACGAACACCGAGTCGGGGCAGTCGTCGGCGGGATCGACCTCGATGGTCTCCCAGCCGTTCGACCTCAGGGCCTCGACATAGGCCTCCCACTGTTCCACAGCAAGATCGGCATCGACCTGCTCCCGCTCGATGTGCGTCACCAGACCTTCGGCGAGGCGCGGGCTGGGGCGGCGGACGAGGGCCTTCTTGCTGGGCACTGGGGGACTCCGTATCGGCGGGGCAGGGGACCGGGCGCCCCTCGTGGTGCGGGGCCCCGGTCCGCCATCATGCAGCGCGGATCCGCACGGGCAAAACCCTCGCCGTCACGCCGTGCCCCTCCCGAGACGCCCTACCCGATCTCCTCCGGTGCCGTTTCCCGCAGCTCACCGTCGAGCAGCAGCCACCTCGTGATGCCGATCGACTCCAGGAACGGCAGGTCGTGACCGGCCACGATCAGGGCCCCTTCGTACGACTCCAGGGCCGACGTCAGCTGCCGGACGCTCGCCATGTCGAGGTTGTTCGTCGGCTCGTCCAGCATCAGCAGCTGCGGGGCGGGCTCGGCCAGCATCAGGGCGGCCAGTGCCGCCCGGAAGCGTTCGCCGCCGGACAGGGTCGCCGCCCTCTGGTCGGCGCGGGCGCCCCGGAACAGGAAGCGGGCCAGCCGCGCCCGGACCCGGTTGTTGGTGGCGCCCGGCGCGAACCGGGCCACGTTCTCGGCGACGGACAGCGCGTCGTCGAGCACGTCGAGCCGCTGCGGCAGGAAGCGGAGCGGTACATGCGTGTGCACCTCGCCCGAGAGCGGCGCCAGCTCCCCGGCGATCGTCCGCAGCAGGGTCGTCTTGCCCGCGCCGTTGCGCCCGATCAACGCGACCCGCTCGGGACCGCGCAGATCGAACCCGCCGGCCACGCGCGCGCCGTACGCGAGCTCCAGGTCCATGAGGGTGAGCACGCCGCGCCCCGGCGGTACGGCCGTGTACGGCAGGTCGACCCGGATCTCGTCGTCGTCCCGTACGGCCTCCACCGCCTCGTCGAGCCGTTCCCTCGCCTCGCTGAGCCTCTCCTCGTGCATGATGCGGTGCTTGCCCGCCGACTCCTGCGCCGCCCGCTTGCGCGCTCCCATGATGATCTTCGGCTCGCGCTTCTGCTCGTACATCTTCTGCCCGTACCGCTTGCGGCGGGCCAACTTGACCTGGGCGTCGATCAGTTCGCGCTTCTGCTTGCGGAGGTCGGCCTCGGCGACCCGCACCATCCGCTCGGCCGCCTCCTGTTCGACGGCGAGGGCCTCCTCGTAGGAGGAGAAGTTCCCGCCGTGCCAGGTGATCTCGCCGGAGCGCAGATCGGCGATCTGGTCGACCAGGTCGAGGAGTTCACGGTCGTGGCTGACCACGACCATCACGCCCGACCAGGACGAGACGGCCGTGTACAGCCGTCGGCGCGCGTACAGGTCGAGGTTGTTGGTCGGCTCGTCGAGCAGCAGCACATCCGGGCGGCGCAGCAACAGGGCCGCCAGGCGCAGCAGTACGGACTCGCCGCCCGAGACCTCGCCGATGGTGCGGTCCAGCTCGACGTGGCCGAGCCCGAGTTCGCCGAGCGTGGCGAGCGCGCGCTCCTCCACGTCCCAGTCGTCGCCGACGGTCTCGAAGTGTTCCTGCGCCACGTCGCCCGCCTCGATGGCGTGCAGCGCGGCCCGCCGGTCGGCGATGCCGAGTGCCTGGTCGACGCGCAGCCCGGTGTCCAGTGTGACGTTCTGCGGCAGATGGCCGACCTCGCCCGCGACACGCACGGTGCCGTCGGCCGGGGTCAGTTCACCGGCGATCAGCTTCAGCAGGGTGGACTTTCCGGATCCGTTGACGCCGACCAGTCCCGTCCTGCCGGGGCCGAACGCCACGTCGAGGCCCTCGAAGACGGCGGTGCCGTCGGGCCAGGAGAAGGACAGGGACGTACAAGTGAGGGAAGCGGACACAGGGGCCTCGCGGTTGCTCGATGCGGTCAGGGGCAAACGCGTATCGAGACACCTGCGACCAAGGGGCCCTGTGGGAACAGGAGGCACGGAAAAGGCCCTGCCCGTCGGGACGGCTCGAATGCCGAGGTCGCACGCGGCGTACACACACCTCAGGCGTGTGGCGCGGTGTCTCAGGACCTCAGACGAGCAACGTCCTTCTCCTATCGACGGCAACAGAACCGCTGTACACCGTACGAGCGCCCCTGAGGGCTGTCAACGAATTAACGTGAACCCCGATCTCGCCGCACCAAGGAGACCTCGTGCCCCACGGTTCGCTCTCACTCCCGGCCCGGCTCTGCCTGCTGGCCTGGGACCCCGCCGCCACCGAGGTCATGCCCGCGGCCCGTCTGGTGCGGGCCGGCGCGCTCGCCGAACTGGCCCTGCGCGGCCCGCTCACCGACGAGAACGGCATCGCCACCCCCGTCGACATGGACACCCTCACCGGCGACAGCGTCCTGGACGGACTCCTGGAACTGGTCCGCGAGTCCCGGCCCCACCACTGGCGCTCCTGGGTGACGCTCCACGCGCGCGTGACGTTCGACGCCGCCAGGGAGCAGCTGACCGCCGAGGGGTACCTGCGGGCGGAGAAGAAGCGGGTCCTCGGGGTCTTCCCGAGTGTGGAGCACGTACTGGAGAACCCGGCCGCGGTGCACGCGCTGGGGGAGGAGGCCCGGCGGAGCCTGGAGGAGGGGGCACCCGGGGTCTGCGACGGTGATGCGGCCTTCGCCGCCCTCGCGGCCACCGCCGGTCTGCCCGCGCCGTTCCGGGACGGCGACCGGACCCGTCACAAGGAGCGGGTGGAGGAACTGATCGAGCGCAGTGGGGTGAGCGTGATCCTCGGGGAGCTGTGCGCGGCGCTGTCGACGGCGGCCTGAGCCCCGGCCACTGCCAGCCGTCCGTCCGTCCGGTCCACCCAGGAGCTGTCCCCGCGGGAACTCAGGCGTCCCGCATCAGCTCCGCGAGGTCGTGATCCAGGTCCAGATGCAGGTGCTCGAGGCCGACGGGCACCAACTCCCCGGCGGCCCCCAGGAACCTCCGCACCTCCTCCGAGCGCACATGGACCACGGCGGTCCCCTCGGGCGCGTGGAACTCCAGCACGGTGCGGTCGTACCCGTACGGCCGCACCCGTACGTCCCCCTGTCCCTCGGGCCCCTCCAGGCCCGCGCTCAGAAGCTCACGGGAGAAGGTCCAGCAGACCTCCACACCCTCCAGGGTCGCGGGAGCCGGGAAGGTCATACGGACGGCGAACGGATCCGTCCCGTCGTAGTGCAGCGTCGCCGGGATGCTGGGCATACGAGGCGCGGCGGCGACGAGACGGGCCTCCACGGGTTGCTCGATGACGGTGGACAACGCCTTGCTCCCTTGTGACGGCTGGACGGGCTTGCGGGCTGAACGAGTCGGGCACTGCTAGAGACGCCGGAATCAGCCAATCCGTGCACACCCATTTCGAGTGACCTCCGTCACCGCGTTCATGCACGCGAGTGACAAGGCCCACCTTCCGTGCCGCCATGGGCAGTTGAGACGACCCGGCCATCTGGACGACGTCCGGCCGGTCGGATAGCTTCGCCCGCCATGAGGCGCTCGGTGAACAGGCGACGGATGAGACGTACGTTCCGCACGGTGGCCGCGGGGGCGGTGTGCTCGGCCGCGCTGGCGGCCTCGACCGCCGTACCGGCACAGGCGCAGCCACAGGTGCCGGCACAGGCAGGGAAGCACGCGGCACCGCACTGGGCGCTCAAGGCCACGGACACGCCGGACGTCCGCTTCCGGGGCCTGTCCGCGGTCAGCCGGAACACCGCCTGGGTGGCGGGCACCAAGGGCACGGTCCTGCGCACCACTGACGGCGGGGCGAGCTGGCGGAACGTCTCACCGCCCGGCGCGGCCGATCTCCAGTTCCGGGACATCGAGGCCTTCGACGCCCACCGGGCGGTCGTCCTGGCCATCGGCGAGGGCGAGGCGTCCCGCGTCTACCGCACCGACGACGGCGGAGCCACCTGGACCGAGTCCTTCCGCAACACCGACGCCGGCGCCTTCTACGACTGTCTGACCTTCTTCGACCGTCGGCACGGGCTCGCGATGAGCGACCCGGTGGACGGGAAGTTCCGCATCCTGTCGACGAGCGACGGCGGCCGCTCCTGGAAGGTGCTGCCGAACGCGGGCATGCCGGCCGCCCTGGACGGCGAGGCGGGCTTCGCGGCGAGCGGGCAGTGCCTGGTGGCCTCCGGCCCGTCGGACGTCTGGCTGGCCACCGGCGGGGGCGCACGCGCGCGCGTGCTGCACTCCGCCGACCGCGGGCTGACCTGGACGGCCACCGACACGCCGATCCCGGCCGGTGACCCGGCCAAGGGCGTCTTCGCGCTCGCCTTCCGCGACCGGGTCCACGGGCTCGCGGTCGGCGGCGACTACCGCGCGGACCAGGCCTCTCCTCAGGCCGCGGCGACCACGGCCGACGGCGGCCGCACCTGGCGGCCGGCGGCCCAGCCCCCGCCCGCCTACCGCTCCGGCCTCGCCTGGCTCCCGCACAGCCGCACCGCCGCCCTCGCGGTGGGCCCCACCGGCACCGACCTCACCACGGACGGCGGCCGCACCTGGCGCACGGTCGACCAGGGCTCGTACGACACCGTGGACTGCACCGCCGACCTCGGCTGCTGGGCCGCGGGTGAGCAGGGGAGGGTGGCACGGCTGGAGAAGTGACGCATGGGGCCGGAATGCGGGTACTCGGTCGCGGACCGCGAAACGGAACGCGACAGGAGTGAGGGAGATGCCCGCAGGTTCCAGCTCCAAGCGGGAGCGCCAGTACGAGCACATCAAGAAGAGCGCGCAGGACCGGGGGGAGAGTGAGGGGCGCGCCAAGGAGATAGCGGCGCGGACGGTCAACAAGGAGCGTGCCCGGTCCGGCGAGTCGAAGGAGTCGAGCCGCACTTCGACCAAGGACATGTCCTCGGGCAGGCGCGGAGGCCGGCGGTCCGGCTCCGGCTCCCAGGGCCCGACCCGGGACCAGCTGTACAACGAGGCCAGGCAGCGCGGTGTCGAAGGCCGTTCGAACATGAACAAGGAGCAGTTGCAGCGCGCGGTGAACGCCAAGAAGGGCTGAGCCGGTACGGACATGATCGCGGGCCGGTGCCTCACGGCCGTACGCTCGTCCCCATCATGACGACCGTGAGCATCCCCGCGGGCTGGCCCGCGACCGAGGAAGACGCCCGCGCCGTACAGGACGGACTGCGGGCCCGGGTGGTGCTGGACGAGCCCGGCCCGCCACCCGGCACGGGCCATGTCACCGGTGTCGACGTCGCCTACGACGACGAGCGGGACGTGGTGGGCCACCGCACCACCCTCGACAACGCCTGTGCCCATGTACTGGCGCTGACCCCCGCCTACCGCCTCCCGGAGACGACCCGCAGGGCGGACGCGCTGTGCCGGCGGGCGCTGCGGGAGGCGACGGGGACGGGTGAGCGACCGGGCGTGGCCGAGTGAGCGGGCGTAGGCGCGTGACGGGACATGGGCGCGTGACGGGTGCGATCTGAGTACCCGGTCTGAGTAGCTGTACGGATGTGAGCCCACCGACCCGCTCGGCAGGCTTGCCCGCATGACGACGCACCGCGCCCCCAAGCCCCTCGCCGACCCGAACCGCCCGGTCGAGCGTGCCGTGACGGCCGCCCTGGTTCTCGCCGTGCTGGCGGGCATCGGCTGGATCGGCGGGATGATCTACACCGTGGCCGGGTGGTCGCTGTAGGACGGGTGGCCGCCGCGGTCCTGGTGGCCGCCGCCGTTCAGAGTTCGGCCGCGACCCGGAAGGTGATGCCGGCCCCGCGCAGCCGCTCGGTCAGCGCCTCGCCCATCGCGGTCGCCGTGGTGACCTGGCCGGCGGTGTCCGGAAGCTCGTCGAAGGCCAGGGACAGGGCCGACTCGGCGAACATCTTGGCCGTCTCGTCGTAGCCGGGGTCGCCACCCGCGACCTCCGTGAAGACCCGGCGCCCGCCGCCCTCGCCCACGAAACGCACCGAGAACCAACTCTTCGCCCGCTTCTGCGGGCTCGGCCCCTGACCGGGCTCCAGCCGGTCTGACAACCAGCGCCGCGCGGGCGCCAGCTGGGCCACCGCCACGAGTGCCCCGATGGCCGCCGCCCCGCCCACCGCGACGGGCAGGTGACGCACCGCCGCGTAGTGGCGGTAGCGGAAGTCGGGGCCGTACCGCTCGAGCGCCTTCGCCGAACGGTGCACGATCCGCGGGTCGATCGTCGGCAGCGGCAGGGCCCACGCGCCGACCTCCTTCGCGAACCGCGGCACCCCGGTCGGCGCGGCGGCCCGCCGGCCCACCAGCCGAGGCTCGTGGCGCCCCCGGTCCCGCTCGGCGGCCAGCATCGGCCGCAGCCGCGAGAACTGGTTGAGCGCCGACGCGAAGGTGCCGCCCGAGAAGGTGGCGTCGACGCTGACGAACCCGTCCACCCGCAGCGGCACACCCTCCGGGAGCTGCCGCACGGTGAAGTAGGCGCCCAGGTCGTGCGGGACGGAGTCGAACCCGCAGGCGTGCACCAGCCGCGCGCCCGTCTCACGCGCGCGTGCGTCGTGCCGGACGTACGTCAGGTCGACGAACTCCGGCTCACCGGTGAGGTCCAGATAATCCGCCCCCGTGTCCGCGCAGGCGGCCACGAGATCCTCGCCGTAGGTCACGTACGGTCCCACCGTCGTCGCCACCACGCGCGCGTGCTCGGCGAGTTCGCGCAGCGACGCGGGCTCGGACACGTCCGCCCGCAGCACGCCGACCTTCTCGCCGCCCGGCAGCCGTTCGCGCAGCCGCTCCAGCTTCCGCTCGCTGCGGCCCGCGATCGCCCAGCGCAGTCCCTCCGGCGCGTGTCCGGCGAGGTACTCCGCGGTCAGCGTCCCCACGAAGCCCGTGGCTCCGAAGAGCACGATGTCGTACGGACGGTCCGTCCCATTCAGCCTGCTCATGACACCCCTCGGTCCGCAGCGCGCGCCGTTGTCGGTGGCCGAGGCTAGCTTGGGGAGTACGGAGCCTCGATGCCGGGTGGCGCTGGGTCACCATAATTGGCTAAGCGCTTGCTCGTCCGGGTCTTGTGCTCACTGGAACACGTTCTTAGCATCACTGGTGTTACATCAGTTGTGTCATACCCGGACGATCCATGGGGGGCAGCATGGCGACGACGCCGGCACAGGGGCCGCTGACCGGCGTGCGCGTGGTCGAACTGGCCGGCATCGGGCCCGGCCCCTTCGCCGCCATGATCCTGGCCGACCTGGGCGCCGACGTGGTCCGCGTCGACCGCCCCGGCGGTGTCGGTCTCGCGATCGACCCGGACTACGACATCACCAACCGCAACAAGCGCTCGGTGATCGTCGACCTCAAGGCCGCCGACGGCCCCGCGCGCGTCCTCGACCTCGCCGCCCACGCGGACATCATCATCGAGGGCTACCGGCCCGGCGTGGCCGAGCGCCTCGGTGTCGGCCCCGAGGCCTGCCACGCCCGCAACCCGAGCCTCGTCTACGGCCGGATGACCGGCTGGGGCCAGGAAGGCCCGCTCGCCCGGCGCGCGGGCCACGACATCGCCTACATCGCGCTCACCGGCACCCTCGGCATGATCGGCGAACCCGGCCGTCCCCCGGCCGTCCCCGCGAACCTCCTCGGCGACTACGCGGGCGGCTCCCTCTACCTGGTCGTCGGCGTCCTCGCCGCACTGCACCACGCGCGCGCGGGCGGTCCCGGCCAGGTCGTCGACGCCGCCATCGTCGACGGCACCGCCCACCTCTCCGCGATGATCCACGGCATGCTCGCCGCGGGCGGCTGGCAGGACCGGCGCGGCGCCAACCTCCTCGACGGCGGCTGCCCCTACTACGGCACCTACGAGACCGCCGACGGCCGGTACATGGCGGTCGGCTCCCTGGAGCCGCAGTTCTACGCCGAGTTCGTGACCCTGCTCGACCTCCCCGAGCACGCCGACGCCCGCAAGGACTGGACGCGCTGGGGCGAGCTGCGCGAGGCCGTCGCCGCCCGCTTCAAGGCCCGTACGAGGGACGAGTGGACGTCCGTGTTCGAGGGCTCCGACGCCTGCGTGGCGCCCGTACTGTCGCTCCACGAGGCCCCGCACCACCCGCACCTCGCCGCCCGTGGCACCTTCACCGACCACGGCGGCCTGACCCAGCCCGCCCCCGCGCCCCGCTTCTCCGCGACGCCCGCGGCCGTCCGCACCGGCCCCGCCCGGCCGGGCGCCCACACCGCGGACGTGGCGCGCGACTGGGACCTGCCGAACCTCCTGAAAGGCCCCGCATGAAGCGGCTGATCCTCGCCCCCGAGCACGACGCGTTCCGGGAGACCGTGCGCGCCTTCCTGGCCAGGGAGGTGCTGCCCCACTACGAGCAGTGGGAGAAGGACGGCATCGTCTCCCGCGACGCCTGGCGGGCGGCCGGCAAGCAGGGCCTGCTCGGGCTCGCCGTGCCCGAGGAGTACGGCGGCGGAGGCACCGCCGACTTCCGCTACAGCGCCGTCCTGGCCGAGGAGTTCACCCGCGCGGGCGCTCCGGGGCTCGCCCTCGGCCTGCACAACGACATCATCGGCCCCTACCTGACCTCACTCGCCACCGACGAGCAGAAGCGGCGCTGGCTGCCCGGATTCTGCGACGGCACGCTGATCACCGCGATCGCCATGACCGAGCCCGGCGCCGGCTCCGACCTCCAGGGCATCCGGACCCACGCGGAGGACCGCGGCGACCACTGGGTGCTGAACGGCTCCAAGACCTTCATCTCCAACGGGATCATCGCCGACCTGGTGATCGTCGTCGCGAGGACGACTCCGGAGGGCGGCGCGCACGGCCTGTCGCTGCTGGTGGTCGAGCGTGGCACGGAGGGCTTCGAGCGCGGCCGCAACCTGGACAAGATCGGCCAGAAGGCCCAGGACACCGCCGAGTTGTTCTTCCACGACGTACGCGTGCCCAAGGAGAACCTTCTCGGCACACTCAACGGCGCGTTCGGCCATCTGATGACCAACCTCGCGCAGGAGCGCCTGAGCATCGCCGTCTCCGCGATCGCCGCCGCCGAACACCTCCTGGAGATCACCACCGCGTACGTCAAGGAGCGCGAGGCGTTCGGCCGGCCGCTCGCCACCAAGCAGCACGTCCGGTTCGAGATAGCCGAGATGGCCACCGAGTGCGCCGTCACCCGCACGTTCCTCGACCGCTGCATCGAGGACCACTCGGACGGTGCACTCGACGCCGTGCACGCCTCCATGGCCAAGTGGTGGGCGACCGAGCTGCAGAAGCGGGTCGCCGACCGCTGTCTGCAACTGCACGGCGGCTACGGCTACATGAGCGAGTACCCCGTCGCCCGCGCCTTCACGGACGGCCGCATCCAGACCATCTACGGCGGGACGACCGAGATCATGAAGGAGATCATCGGCCGTTCCCTGCTCGACTGACCCTCAGTGAAAGGCTTTCCCGTGAGCACCGAAGCGTACGTGTACGACGCGATCCGCACCCCGCGCGGCCGCGGCAAGGCGAACGGCTCCTTGCACGGCACCAAGCCCATCGACCTGGTCGTCGGTCTCATCCACGAGATCCGCGGCCGCTTCCCCGGCCTGGACCCGGCCGCGATCGACGACATCGTGCTCGGCGTCGTCGGCCCCGTCGGGGACCAGGGCTCCGACATCGCCCGGATCGCCGCGATCGCCGCGGGACTGCCGGACACGGTCGCCGGCGTCCAGGAGAACCGCTTCTGCGCGTCCGGCCTGGAGGCCGTCAACCTGGCCGCCGCCAAGGTCCGTTCGGGCTGGGAGGACCTGGTCCTCGCCGGCGGTGTCGAGTCCATGTCCCGGGTGCCGATGGCCTCGGACGGGGGCGCGTGGTTCAACGACCCGATGACCAACCTCGCCGTCAACTTCGTACCGCAGGGCATCGGCGCCGACCTGATCGCCACGATCGAGGGATTCTCCCGGCGGGACGTGGACGAGTACGCGGCCCTCTCCCAGGAGCGCGCGGCGACGGCCTGGAAGGAGGGCCGGTTCGACCGCTCCGTCGTCCCCGTCAGGGACCGCAGCGGCCTGACCGTCCTCGACCACGACGAACACCTGCGCCCCGGTACCACCGCCGACTCGCTGGCGGGGCTCAAGCCGTCCTTCGCGGACATCGGCGAACTCGGCGGTTTCGACGCCGTGGCCCTGCAGACGTACCACTGGGTCGAGAAGATCGACCACGTCCACCACGCGGGCAACTCCTCGGGCATCGTCGACGGCGCCTCGCTGGTCGCGATCGGTTCCCGGGAGGTGGGCGAGCGCTACGGCCTCACGCCCCGCGCGCGGATCGTCTCCGCCGCCGTCTCCGGCTCCGAGCCCACCATCATGCTCACCGGGCCGGCCCCCGCCACCCGCAAGGCGCTCGCCAAGGCGGGCCTGACCATCGACGACATCGACCTGGTGGAGATCAACGAGGCCTTCGCGGCGGTCGTCCTGCGCTTCGTCAAGGACATGGGCCTCTCCCTGGACAAGGTCAACGTCAACGGCGGCGCGATCGCCCTCGGTCACCCGCTGGGCGCCACCGGCGCGATGATCCTGGGCAGCCTGATCGACGAACTGGAGCGCCAGGACAAGCGGTACGGCCTCGCGACCCTCTGCGTCGGCGGCGGCATGGGCATCGCCACCGTCGTCGAGCGCATCTGAACTTCCGGCGGAACCAAGAGACTTCAGAGATTTCTACGGAGACCCGAGTCATGACACAGAGCACCACCATCCGCTGGGAACAGGACCGCACCGGCGTCGTCACCCTCGTCATCGACGACCCCGACCAGTCCACCAACACCATGAACCAGGCCTTCCGCGACTCCCTCGCGGTGGTCGCGGACCGCCTGGAGGCCGAGAAGGACACCATCCGGGGTGTCGTCGTCACCTCCGCCAAGAAGACCTTCTTCGCCGGCGGCGACCTGCGCGAACTCATCCGCGTCACCCCCGAGGCGGCACAGGAGTTCTTCGACGGCGTCCAGGTCCTCAAGCGCAACCTGCGCCGCATCGAGACCCTCGGCAAGCCGGTCGTCGCCGCGATCAACGGCGCGGCCCTGGGCGGCGGTTACGAGATCGCCCTGGCCTGCCACCACCGCATCGCCCTCGACACCTCCGCCACGAAGATCGGCTGCCCCGAGGTCACCCTCGGACTGCTCCCGGGCGGCGGCGGAGTCGTCCGTACGGTCCGTCTGCTGGGCATCGCCGACGCACTGCTGAAGGTCCTTCTCCAGGGCACCCAGTACAACGCCCGGCGTGCCCTGCAGAACGGCCTGGTCGACGAGGTGGCGGCCACCCCGGACGAGCTGCTCGCCAAGGCCCGCGCCTTCATCGACGCCAACCCCGAGTCCCAGCAGCCCTGGGACCGGCCCGGCTACCGCATCCCGGGCGGCACCCCCGCCAACCCCAAGTTCGCCGCCAACCTGCCCGCCTTCCCGGCGAGTCTGCGCAAGCAGACCAACGGGGCGCCCTACCCGGCCCCGCGCAACATCCTGGCGGCCGCCGTCGAGGGCTCCCAGGTCGACTTCGACACCGCGCAGCTCATCGAGGCCCGCTACTTCGTCGAGCTGGCCGCCGGCCAGATCTCCAAGAACATGATCCAGGCCTTCTTCTTCGACCTCCAGGCCGTCAACTCCGGCGCCAACCGGCCCAAGGGCATCGAGCCCCGCCCGGTCCGCAGGGTCGCCGTCCTCGGCGCGGGCATGATGGGCGCGGGCATCGCGTACTCCTGCGCCCGCGCGGGCATCGACGTCGTCCTGAAGGACGTGACGCCGGAAGCGGCCGCCAAGGGCAGGGGCTACTCCGAGAAGCTGTGCGCCAAGGCCGTCTCCCGGGGCCGTACGACCCAGGAGAAGGCGGACGCGCTGCTGGCCCGGATCACGCCGACCGCCGACCCCCAGGACGTGGCCGGCTGCGACGCGGTGATCGAGGCCGTGTTCGAGAACCCGGAGCTCAAGCACAAGGTGTTCCAGGAGATCCAGCACATCGTCGAGCCGGACGCGCTGCTGTGCTCCAACACCTCGACGCTGCCGATCACCGCGCTGGCGGAGGGAGTCGAGCGGCAGTCCGACTTCATCGGGCTGCACTTCTTCTCGCCCGTCGACAAGATGCCGCTGGTCGAGATCATCAAGGGGGAGCGGACGGGCGAGGAGGCGCTCGCGCGCGCCTTCGACCTGGTCCGGCAGATCAAGAAGACACCGATCGTCGTCAACGACTCACGCGGCTTCTTCACCTCCCGGGTGATCGGCCACTTCATCAACGAGGGCGTCGCGATGGTCGGCGAGGGCATCGAGCCCGCGTCCGTCGAGCAGGCGGCGGCGCAGGCCGGTTACCCGGCCAAGGTGCTGTCCCTGATGGACGAGCTGACGCTCACCCTCCCGCGCAAGATCCGCAACGAGTCCAGGCGGGCCGTCGAGGAGGCGGGCGGCACCTGGCCGACGCACCCCGCCGAGGCCGTCATCGACCGGATGGTCGACGAGTTCGGGCGGACCGGACGCAGCGGGGGAGCGGGCTTCTACGACTACGGCGAGGACGGCAGGCGGGCCGGCCTGTGGCCCGGGCTCCGGGAGCACTTCACCCGCGAGGGCGCCGAGATCCCGTTCCGGGACATGCAGGAGCGCATGCTGTTCTCCGAGGCGCTCGACACGGTCAAGCTCCTCGAAGAGGGGGTGCTGACGTCGGTCGCCGACGCCAACATCGGCTCCGTCTTCGGCATCGGCTTCCCGGGCTGGACGGGCGGTGTGCTCCAGTACATCAACGGCTACGAGGGCGGGCCGGCCGGCTTCGTCGCACGCGCGCGTGAGCTCGCCGAGCGCTACGGGGACCGCTTCCAGCCACCGGCCCTGCTGGTGGAGAAGGCGGAGAACGGGGAGCGCTTCGCGGACGCCTAGGGCGCACGGCCGGCCTGCCAAGGCCGGCCCACCTGGGACTTCTCCACCCCGGGGACCTCGTTTTCGCTCAGTGACACGCGCGGCTCGCTCCCCCCATGGCCGACCCGGTCAGGCGGATCGGCCTTCCTCTGAGCCTCCCGACAGCCACTTCCGCACCTCTTCCTTGAGGGAGCGCTGGAAGGTCGTCAGCAGCGCCTGCAGCACGAGGGGCTCCATGTGCGCGGACAGCGACTTCACGTCCTCCTCCGCCCGCTCCGCCACCTCGCCCCGCAGCAGCTGCGACAGCTCGTGCGCGGCGGCCCGCGAGTGTGCGACGAGCACTTTTCTCGCGGCGAGAATCGAATCCTGGGAGAGCGGTACGTCGAGCAGCTGGACGGCGAGCCGCAGCAGCCCCGCGTCGATGCGGTAGACGTCCCCGTCGGGCCGCACCACCCCCATGGCCGCGAGCCGCTCCACGTCGTCCCCGCCGATCGCCCGTCCGGCCCGCCGCCGCAGCTCGTCCGCCGTCACGGTCTCCACCGTGTCCGGCGCCCAGGAGGCGACGACGGCCCGGTGGATCGCCAGGTCGTGGTCGCTGAGGTCCGCCGGCAGCTGCTCCATGTAGCGCTCGATCGCCGCCAGCGTCATGCCCTGGTGCTGCAACTCCTCGATGAGCGCGAGCCGGGCCAGGTGCCGCTGCCCGTAGTGACCGACGCGTCGCGCACCGATCACCGGCGGTGGGATCAGCCCCTTGGTGCCGTAGAACCGCACCGTACGG
This sequence comes from Streptomyces sp. NPDC005648, assembly GCF_040605395.1. Lineage (NCBI taxonomy): Bacteria > Bacillati > Actinomycetota > Actinomycetes > Kitasatosporales > Streptomycetaceae > Streptomyces > Streptomyces sp. NPDC005648. The sequence continues at coordinate 151,964 of NZ_JBEXCS010000010.1, forward strand.
ACCGTGATGCCGGCCCGCGCGGCCAGTTCGTCGATCGTGAGGCTCGGCTCCCCGGTGTCGGTCGTCATGTGCAGCAGTATCGCTGTCACACCAGTGGTGCGAAACCCGGTGACGGGGCCCGTGGGGCCGGTGGGCCGGGGCCGTTGTCAGTGGCATCGCCTACGGTGGCGTCATGTCGGAGATCGTCTACGTGCGGGGTGACGCCACCGTTCCGTCGGTGAAGGGCGTCAAGATGATCGCCCATGTCTGCAACGACATCGGGGGATGGGGGAAGGGTTTCGTCGTGGCGCTCTCGCGCCGCTGGCCGGAGCCCGAGGCGGCGTACCGGGCCTGGCACCGCGATCGCGCGGCGAACGACTTCGGGCTGGGGGCGGCCCAGTTCGTACAGGTCGAGCGGTATGTGTGGGTGGCCAACCTGGTGGGCCAGCGGGGGACACGCACGGGCAGCAAGGGCGTCCCGGTCCGCTACGAGGCGATCGACACGGCCCTCGCCAAGCTCGCGGACAAGGCGCTCGAACTCGGCGCCTCCGTCCACATGCCCCGGATAGGGTGCGGACTGGCCGGGGGCAAGTGGTCCCGCGTCGAACCGCTGATCACCGAGCGGCTGGTGAGCCGCGGTGTCGGCGTCACCGTCTACGACCATGGAGAGGGCGCGAGTTGAACCGCGACACGGACGTGCTCGTACTGGGCGGCGCGGGTGTGGACATCATCGTCCCTGTGCCGGAGCTGCCCCTGCCGTACGCCGACAGCTACATGATCGACCGTGGCATCCGCACCCGCGCGGGCCAGACCGGCGACTTCATCACCCTCGGTCTCGACGCCCTCGGCCTGCGTGTCCACCACCTCGACATGCTCGGCGACGACCCGGAGGGCGATCTGGTCCGCGCCCTGCACAAGGAGCGAGGCATCCCCTTCACCACGGTCGCGCAGCCGGCGGGCACCAAGCGAGCCGTCAACCTGGTCGGCCCCGACGGCCGCCGTCTGTCCCTGTACGACACGAGCCGGTCCCGCCCCGACGACCGGTTCCCCGAGGACACCGTCCGGCCACTGGCCGAGGCGAGCCGTCACGTCCACGTCACCATCACCCAGCCCTGCGCCGACACCCTGCCCCTGCTGCGCGAGTCGGGCGCGACGATCTCCACCGACCTGCACGACTGGGACGGCCGGAACCCGTACCACGAGACCTTCGCCCACGCGGCGGACGTCGTGTTCCTGTCCACCGCCGCCCTGCCCGACCCCGAGCGCGCGATGCGCCGCATCGCCGACCGGGGCCGGGCGGAAGTGGTCGTGGCCACGGCCGGCGCCAAGGGCGCCTACCTGCTGACCGACGACGAACTCACCCACATCCCGGCCGCCGCCCCACCCGCCCCGGTGATCGATTCCAACGGGGCGGGCGACGCCTTCGCGGCGGCCTTCCTCTTCGGCTGGCTGAACCGGGAGACACCGAGACGCTGTGCGCGGTACGGCACCACGGCGGGGGCCCATGCCTGCACGGTCCCTGCCACGGAGACACGGGCGATCAGCCGGCCCGAGCTCCTGGCCGTGGTCCCTGATTAGGCCTTCAGGGACCCGAAGGACCCTCAGTGCACCCCGTTGGTCGCCTCGATCTTCTTCCAGGACTTCGGCCGCACGGGCACCTCCGACACCTCCGGCGCTCCCGACACCGCGGCGGAGCGCGCCGCCGGCACGGCGGGCCTGCTCGGCTGGAACAGCCAGGTGTCGAACAACGCCCCCAGCGACTTCCCCGAGACCTTCTCCGCATAGGCCTCGAAGTCGGCGACGGAAGCGTTGCCGTACGCGTGCTCCCGCGGCCATCCCTTCAGAATGGCGAAGAACGTGTCGTCTCCCACCGTGTTCCGCAGGGCCTGCACGGCCAACGCCCCCCGGTCGTACACGGCGATGTCGAACTGGTCGTCCGGCCCGGGATCCCCCGGCTTCACCGTCCAGAACGCGTCGTCCGCCGGATGCGAGGCGTACACGTAGTCGGCCAGTTCCTGAGCCGTCCCCTCACCCTCGTGCTCCGACCACAACCACTGCGCGTACCGGGCGAAGCCCTCGTTGATCCAGATGTCCTTCCACCCCTTGAGCGACACGCTGTCGCCGTACCACTGGTGCGCCAACTCATGCACCACCACAGAGGTGTTGGACCCGTTCGCGAACTGCTTGGGGCTGTAGTACACGCGGGTCTGCGTCTCCAGGGCGTACCCGGTCGTCGTGTTCGGCACATATCCGCCCGCCGAGCTGAACGGATACGGTCCGAAGTACCCGCTGAGCCAGTCGACCAGCTCCCCGGTCCGCTCCACACTCGCCCGCGCGGCCCCGTCGTTGTCGCCGAGATCCTTGCTGTAGGCGTTGACGACCGGCACACCCCCCTCGGAGGTGCTGGTCGTGATGTCGAACCTGCCGATGGCCAACGTGGCCAGATAGGTCGCCTGCGGCTTGTTCTCCCGCCAGTTGTAGCGGGTCCAGCCCAGCTTCGAACTGGTCGACTGCAGCAGCCCGTTGGAGATGACCTGGGTGCCGTCCGGCACCGCCACCGACACGTCGTACGTCGCCTTGTCGAGGGGGTGGTCGTTGCTGGGGAACCACCACCAGGCCGCCTCGGGCTCGTCGGCCGCGACGGCCCCGTCCGGCGTCCGGTGCCAGGTGTCGAAGCCGTACGCGCTCTTCGTCGACGGCACCCCGCTGTAGCGGACCACCACGGTGATCGGCGTCCCCTCGTCAAGCGGTGTCTTCGGCGTGACGACCAGCTCGTGCTGTCCCGAGGTCGCGAACGACGCCTTCGCCCCGTTGACCCGCACCTCGCTCACGTCCAGCAGGAAGTCCAGGTCGAAGCTCGACAGATCCTGCGTGGTCCGGGCGAGGATCGTCGCCGTACCCGCCAACTCGTCGGTGGCGGGCTGGTACTGCAGACGCAGGTCGTAGTGGGAGACGTCGTAGCCGCCGTTGCCGTAGTACGGGTAGTAGGGGTCGCCGATGCCCGGGGCGCCGGGGGAGTGGTCCGCGGCCGACGCCGGGATCGCCAGCATCAGGGAGGCCGCGGCGAGTGCGCCCGGCGCGAGGATTCTGCGGTGCGGCACGAAAGCTCCAAGTGGTAGGGGCACGAGGTCTGTTCGTCTGTGCGGAGCCTATTCAGTCCCTGTGACCACGGGCGTGTCCATCGCGCCGGGTGTCACACGATCGCCATTCGGCCGTCACGTGCCACCTCACCCCATGGTCCACATTCGGCCACGGCCGCCCCACCTGGCCGTCTACTCCCCTCTTCTGTACGGGAGTTGACCCATGTAGCGTCCCGCGCATGCCGATACGCACGCGCTTCACGACCTGGAGACCGCTCGCGACGGCGGTCGTCGCCGTCCTCATGGCAGCCTTCATGAGTCCGGTCGCCGCCCACGCCGCCCCGCAGACGACGCGGGAGAGCACACCCGTCTACTCCTACGCCGACGCCATCCGCGAGGCCGTGTGGGTGGACACCGGACTCGACGGGGACGGCGACGGGAAGACCGACCGCGTCGCCGCCGACATCGTCCGGCCCCGCGAACCCGCCCAGCAGGGCCGCAAGATACCCGTGATCATGGACGCCAGCCCCTACTACTCCTGCTGCGGCCGCGGCAACGAGAGCCAGAAGAAGACGTACGACGCCAACGGCGACGTCGTCCAGATGCCGCTCTTCTACGACAACTACTTCGTCCCGCGCGGCTACGCCTTCGTCGGTGTCGACCTCGCCGGCACCAACCGCTCCGACGGCTGTGTGGACGTCGGCGGCCGCTCCGACATCCAGTCCGCGAAGGCCGTCGTCGACTGGCTGAACGGCCGCGCCAAGGCATACACGACCCGTACCGGGAACACCCGGGCCGAGGCGAGCTGGAGCAACGGCAGAACCGGCATGATCGGCAAGAGCTGGGACGGCACCATCGCCAACGGTGTGGCCGCCACCGGCGTCAAGGGCCTGAGGACCATCGTCCCGATCAGCGCCATCTCCTCCTGGTACGACTACTACTTCGCCAAGGGCGCCCCGCTCTACGACTCCGGCCCCGACTGGCTCTCCGACTACGTCGACAGCCCCGACGCCCGCGCCAAGTGCGCCGCCGTCCAGCAGAAGATCGTCGACGGGGCTCCGCGCACCGGCGACTGGACGCCCTTCTGGACGGCACGCGACTACGTCAAGGACGCGAGCAAGGTGCGGGCCAGCGTCTTCCTCGTCCACGGCATGCAGGACCTCAACGTCCGCACCAAGCACTTCGGCCAGTGGTGGAACGCCCTCGCCAAGAACGGTGTCGAGCGCAAGATCTGGCTCTCCCAGACCGGCCATGTCGACCCCTTCGACTACCGGCGCGGCGCCTGGGTCGACACCCTGCACCGCTGGTTCGACCATGAACTCCTCGGCTACGACAACGGGATCGACCGTCAGCCCATGGCCGACATCGAGCGTCACCCCGACCAGTGGGTCACCTCGAAGGTGTGGCCGCCGAACGGCACGGCCACCACGACCCTGCGCCCGGCCACCGGCGCCCGGGCGGGAGTCGGCGCGCTCGGCCTGGTCAAGCACAGGGGCACCGAGACCTTCACCGACGACCCGCAGCTGAGTGAGACCGACTGGGCCGCGAAGATCGACACGTCGACCCCCGAGAAGGCCGGATTCGTCACCCGGCCCCTCACCCACGACCTGCGCCTCGCGGGCTCGTCCAAGGTCACGATCACCGCGACCCCGACCACCCCGACGGCCCACCTCTCCGCCGTCCTGGTCGACCTCGGTCCCGACACCATCCGCGACTACGCCGACGGCGCCGAGGGCATCACCACCCTCACCGACCGCAGCTGCTGGGGCGAGAGCACCTCGGGCGACAGCGCCTGCTTCAAGAACACCCGGGCCAAGACGGCGGCCGTCGACTCCACGGTGTTCAGCCGCGGTTGGGCCGACCTCGGCAACCACGCCTCCGACCGCAAGGGCGTCCCGCTCACCCCGGGCAAGGCCTACACCATCACCCTGGACCTCGCGGCCAGTGACCACGTCGTCCCGGCCGGCCACCGTCTCGCCCTGATCGTCGCGGGCACCGACAAGGACCTCATCGACCCGCCGGCCGACAGGCCGACGCTCACCCTGGACCTCTCGCGCACCTCGGCGAGCGTCCCGCTGGTCGGCGGCGCGGCGGCGTTCGCGAAGGCCACCTCGGGCACGGCGTCCACCGCTCCCGCCGCCGCGGCCCCGCAGGGCGTGAGCGGTCCCAAGGGCACGCACCGCGTCCCCTGATCCTCAACCACCGGACAGCCACCGGCGGCCGGGCGATCGAGCCCGGCCGCCCGGGACACGGCACCCCGTGGTCCAAGGCCCGCTCGCCTCTTACACCTTCGACCATGCGTACGCCGGTCGGGCCGGTGCCGCCGTCCCCGCCGACGGTGACATCGTTGTGCGAACCGCTCCGCGCGAGGGGCCCGTAGCGGAATGTCCCATGCCGTGCTCAGAACGCCTTCCCGCCGGGAATACTCACAGCATGTCTGCCGCGTACGCGACCTTCGGCCTGGCACCGGCGATGCGTGCCGGTGGTGTTCTCGCCAACGGTGACTTCCAGGTACACCGGGACTTCGTGGACTTCATCGTCGACGGACGCCCGCTGCTGTTCCAGCTCTCCGACCTCGACGCCGTCTCCCCCCTGGCCTCCGACATCCCGCCCGCGATCTTCACCGAACAGGTCCGCGGCCTGCTCCTGGACGCGGAGCCCCCGCTGCCGGGCGGCCGCTACGTCATCTACGGCTGCCCCGAGTGCGCCGACCTGGCGTGCGGCGCCGTGACCGCGGTCATCGAGCGGGACGGCGACGACTACATCTGGCGGGACTTCGCCTGGCAGACCGACGACCACGCCGACCTGGAACTCAACGGCTACCACGGCATAGGGCCGTTCCGCTTCCACGGCACCGAGTACCGCGACGGGCTCGCCGCCCTCCTCGACGGCGAGTCCCCCGGGCCCCGCCGCCGCGTGCTCCTGATCGGCGCCCGGGTCGCCCTGCTCGCCAAGCTCGCCGCCGCCCTGCGCACCATCGGCATCGGCGCCGACATCGCCCACGACGCCGACGACGTCCACGCCGACGAACTGCGGGGCTACGGCGCCGTCGCCTTCGGCCGCGCGGTCACCGAGGAGGAACGTGCCGCCGTACGCCGCGCCTTCGAGCAGGCCGGCGTCGAGGTGGCGTACGTGGACGGCCTCGCCCCGATAGTCCCCCTCCTGGTCGCCCAGATCGAACACGCCCTGGACCGCAGCCCCGAGGAACGGCGCCGGCTGACCCGCCTGGTGGCCGCCGACGGCGAGGCGGGAGTCGAGATCACCTCCCCCTGCCGGGTGCGCCTCACCGCGTACCGCCTCGACCGCCTCTACCGCACCCACGCCCACGAGGTCTTCGACGGCGTCCTGGAACCGGGCCGTCACCGCATCCCGCTGGACGCCAAGGCGGTCAAGGGCGAGTCCTTCGTGGTGGCACGGACGGCCGGGAGCGTACTGGTGGAGGCCATGACCCGCTGACGCCCCACCTCAGTCGTGGGCCGGCCCGTGGCGTGCGCGGTGGGGTGCGGCCACTAGGATCGCCCCCTGTGAGCGCAACCCTCGTCGCCAAGAACCTCGCCGCCGGGCACGGCGACCGCTCCCTCTTCTCCGGGCTCGATCTCGTCGTCGCGCCCGGAGACGTGATCGGGCTGGTCGGTGCCAACGGCGCGGGCAAGTCCACTCTGCTGAAGATGCTCGCGGGGCTCCTCGCTCCGGAACAGGGCGAGCTGCGGCTCTCCCCGCCCACGGCCACCGTCGGCCATCTCCCGCAGGAGCCGGAGCGCCGCCCCGGCGAGACCGTCCGCGCGTTCCTGGCCCGCCGCACGGGCGTCGCCGAGGCCCAGCGGGTGATGGACGAGGCGACCCAGGGCCTGGTCGACGGCGCGCCCGGCGCCGACGACGCCTACGCGACGAGCCTGGACCGCTGGCTGAACCTGGGCGGTGCCGACCTGGAGGAGCGGGCCGAGGAGGTCGCCGACTCCCTCGGCCTCGCCGTCGACCTGGACCTGCCGATGACCTCCCTCTCCGGCGGCCAGGCGGCCCGCGCCGGCCTCGCCTCCCTCCTCCTCTCCCGCTACGACGTCTTCCTCCTGGACGAGCCCACCAACGACCTCGACCTGGACGGCCTGGAACGCCTCGAACGGTTCGTGAAGAGCCTCCGCGCCGGCACCGTCGTCGTCAGCCACGACCGCGAGTTCCTCACCCGCACGGTCACCAAGGTCCTCGAACTCGATCTCGCCCAGCACCGGATCAACCTCTATGGCGGCGGCTACGAGGCCTATCTGGAGGAGCGGGAGGTCTCCCGCCGGCACGCCCGGGACGACTACGAGGAGTACGCCGACAAGAAGGCCGCCCTCCAGGACCGCGCCCAGATGCAGCGCTCCTGGATGGACAAGGGCGTCAAGAACGCGCGCCGCAAGGCGAACAACGACAACGACAAGATCGGCCGCAAGTTCCGCAGCGAGGCCAGCGAGAAGCAGGCCGCGAAGGCCCGCCAGACCCAGCGCATGATCGAGCGTCTGGACGTGGTCGAGGAGCCTCGCAAGGAGTGGGAACTGCGCATGGAGATCGCGTCGGCGCCCCGGTCGGGCGCTGTCGTGGCCACCCTGCGCGACGCGGAGGTCCGCCGCGGCGACTTCGTCTTCGGCCCGGTCTCCCTCCAGGTCGACTGGGCGGACCGCGTGGCGGTGACCGGCGCGAACGGCGCGGGCAAGTCGACCCTGCTCGGCGCCCTGCTGGGCCGTGTGCCGCTGGACGCGGGACACGCGAGCCTGGGCTCAGGAGTCCTGATCGGCGAGGTCGACCAGGCCCGCCGGCTGTTCCACGGCACGGAGAGCCTGCTGGAGGCCTTCTCCGCCGCCGTCCCCGACACGGAACCCGTCGAGGTCCGCACCCTCCTGGCCAAGTTCGGCCTCAAGTCGGAGCACGTCCTGCGCCCGGCCACCAGCCTCTCCCCGGGCGAGCGCACGCGAGCCGCGCTGGCCCTCCTCCAGGGCCGGGGCGTCAACCTGCTGGTCCTCGACGAGCCGACCAACCACCTCGACCTGCCGGCCATCGAGCAGCTGGAGTCCGCCCTCGACGCCTACGAGGGCACCCTCCTGCTCGTCACCCATGACCGCCGCATGCTGGACGCGGTCCATGTCACCCGCCGCCTCGAAGTGGCGGCGGGCAAGGTCACCGAACGCTAGAGGTTCCCCACAGGGCAGGGAGGAGAGGGGCCATGGGCACGGCGAGACGACCGACCCTGAAGATCACGCACGAACAGGACGTGGTCGCGCGCATGCGCGGCACCCAGGACCGCATCGCGGACGCGATCACGGCCTTCGCCGGGACCATGGCGTTCGTCTACCTCCACGCCCTCTGGTTCGCGGTGTGGATCGTGTGCAACGAGGGTCTGCTGGGCAAGGGCGCGGTCTGGGACCCGTACCCCTTCGGTCTGCTCACCATGATCGTCAGCCTGGAGGCGATCTTCCTCTCCACCTTCGTCATGGTGAGCCAGAACCGGCAGGCGGCCCGCGAGAACGTCCGAGCCGACCTGGACTTCGAAACCAACGTCCGCTCGGAGGTCTGGGCGGTCCACATGGGCCGGGCCCTGGGGGTGGACCCGGTGGAGGTGGAACACCGGGTCCAGGAACTGCTGGCGGAGAACCGGGCCCGTATGAACGAGGGCCGCTGAACCGCCGCTGAACGGGGCGCGACCAGCCACGACGAACCCGTCGCTCCCCACCGCCTCAGCGCTTCTTCGGATCCAGCAACCCCGCCTTGCGCAGCGCGTCGGCCATCGCGCTGTTCGCCGGAGGCGCCGCCGCCTGACGAGCCCCGCCACCGCCGCCACCGCCGGTGCCGCGCCCCCGCTGCTGAGGCGCCCTTCCACCGCGCTGCCGGCGCTCGCCGCCGCCCTGCTGCGCCTGCGGGGCCGACTCGTCGTCGAGCCGCAGCGTCAGCGAGATCCGCTTCCGCGGGATGTCGACGTCGAGCACCTTCACCTTGACGATGTCCCCCGGCTTCACCACGTCCCGCGGGTCCTTGACGAACGTCTTCGACAGCGCGGAGACATGCGCCAGCCCGTCCTGGTGGACACCGACGTCGATGAACGCCCCGAAGGCCGCCACATTGGTGACGACACCCTCCAGGACCATCCCCGGCGCCAGATCGGAGATCTTCTCCACGCCCTCCTTGAAGGTGGCCGTCTTGAAGGCGGGCCGGGGGTCGCGCCCCGGCTTCTCCAGCTCCCTGAGGATGTCGGAGACGGTCGGCAGACCGAACGTCTCGTCCACGAAGTCGTTGGGCCGCAGCGAGCGCAGCACACCCGTGTTGCCGATGAGCGAGGCGACTTCCTGCCCGGACGTCTTCACCATGCGCCGCACCACCGGGTACGCCTCGGGGTGCACGCTGGAGGCGTCCAGCGGGTCCTCGCCGCCGCGGATGCGGAGGAAGCCCGCGCACTGCTCATACGCCTTGGGGCCGAGCCGCGCCACGTTCTTCAGCTGGGTACGGGACTTGAACGGCCCGTTGGCGTCCCGGTGCGCCACGATGTTCTCGGCCAGCCCGGAGGTGATGCCGGAGACCCGGGAGAGCAGCGGGGCCGACGCCGTGTTGACGTCCACACCCACGCCGTTGACACAGTCCTCCACCACCGCGTCCAGCGAGCGCGACAGCTTCACCTCGGACAGGTCGTGCTGGTACTGGCCGACACCGATCGACTTGGGGTCGATCTTCACCAGCTCCGCGAGGGGGTCCTGCAGCCGGCGGGCGATCGACACCGCGCCGCGCAGCGACACGTCCATGTCGGGCAGCTCCTGCGAGGCGAAGGCGGACGCCGAGTACACGGAGGCGCCGGCCTCCGACACCATCACCTTGGTGAGCTTCAACTCCGGGTGCCTGGTGATGAGTTCACCGGCGAGCTTGTCGGTCTCGCGGGACGCCGTGCCGTTGCCGATCGCGATCAGCTCGACGGCGTGCTCCTTGGACAGCCGGGCGAGCTTGGCGATGGCCTCGTCCCACTTGTTCGCCGGGACGTGCGGGTAGATGACGTCCGTGGCCACCACCTTGCCGGTGGCGTCGATGACGGCGACCTTCACGCCCGTACGGAAGCCGGGGTCCAGGCCGAGTGTGGCGCGGGTGCCGGCCGGGGCGGCGAGCAGCAGGTCGCGGAGGTTGGCGGCGAAGACCTGGACGGCCTCGTCCTCGGCGGCCGTACGCAGCCTCAGACGCAGGTCGATGCCGAGGTGCACCAGGATGCGGGTGCGCCAGGCCCAGCGCACGGTGTCGATCAGCCACTTGTCGGCGGCCCGGCCACGCTCCGCGATCCCGAACCTGGAGGCGACGATCGCCTCGTACGAGGAGGGCCCGTCCGTCGGCTCCTCGGGCTCCAGGACGAGGTCGAGGACCTCCTCCTTCTCGCCGCGCAGCATCGCGAGGACGCGGTGCGAGGGCAGCTCGGTGAAGGGTTGGGCGAAGTCGAAGTAGTCGGCGAACTTGGCGCCCGCCTCCTCCTTGCCCTCGCGCACCTTCGCGGCCAGCCGCCCGCGCACCCACATACGCTCGCGCACCTCGCCGATGAGGTCGGCGTCCTCCGAGAACCGCTCGGTGAGGATCGCCCGCGCCCCGTCGAGCGCGGCCTGCGGATCGGCGACGCCCTTGTCGGAGTCGACGAACGCGGCGGCCGCGGCGAGCGGCTCGACCGACGGGTCGCCCAGCAGCCCCTCGGCGAGCGGCTCAAGACCGGCCTCGCGCGCGATCTGCGCCTTCGTACGGCGCTTGGGCTTGTACGGCAGGTAGATGTCTTCGAGCCGTGCCTTGGTCTCGGCGGCGCGGATCTGCGCCTCCAGCTCCCCGGTGAGCTTGCCCTGCTCGCGCACCGAGTCGAGGATCGCGGCGCGCCGCTCCTCCAGCTCCCGCAGATAGCGCAGCCGCTCCTCGATCGTGCGCAGCTGCGCGTCGTCGAGCATCTCGGTCGCTTCCTTGCGGTAGCGGGCGATG